>CAXNED010000133.1:0-3991 GCA_964201385.1 Sulfurimonadaceae bacterium
TTTCTTGGTTTTTACTTTTTCAAAAATCAAAATATTAGAATCTACCGTTGCATCTTCAAAAATATTTTTACCTAAATCTATCAAGATTTTTATAGATGTATTTTCTGTCAAATATTTACGCAAACTTTTACCGTATTTAGCACGCATCCATTTATTTGAAGTGATATATCCCAATAATCCGTTTGGTTTTAAAAGGATGTTTCCTAATTCGTAAAACAATACATACAAATCACCTGTACTTTCGTAAGTTTTGTAGTTTAAATTTTTAAGCGTATTGGACATTTCAATCATGCTTTGCAGTTGTACATACGGCGGATTGCCGATAACCACATCAAAACTTCCCTCTTCAAATGGCATTTCAAGGAGTGAATTAGCGCAGACTATCTTCTCCGCCAAGCCTGTGAGCTCTCTTCCCTTATGAGCCGTTCTCAACCACAAAGAGAGTTTTGCTATCTCAACCGCATCTTCGTTGATGTCCACGCCGTAGAGGTTGTGTTCTAGTATCTCTTTTTCTATCTCGTAACCCAAAGTCAAGTCCTCAAAAGGCAGAAGCATATCTCGCACGAGAGTGTGTTCCTTTATGAGAAACTCCAACGCTTGGTTTAGAAATGCTCCGCTTCCGCATGCGGGGTCTAAAATCTTTAGGTTTGTGAGCCATTCACGGTAGTCAAGAATATTTTGTTTATGTGCCTGTTCTGCTTTTGTGAGTTTTTTTGAGTTTGAAGGGATTAAAATCTCGCCTCCGATGTGCAGTAGTTCTCTTTTTTCTTCGCAAAGCCTGCCCAGAGTGTTTTCAACAATGTAGCGGGTGATGTACTCGGGAGTGTAAAACACGCCGTCTTTTTTTCTTTTGCCCTGTTTTTTGTCAAAGTCCGCATTGTCGATGTTGGCTTGTATCTCTTCTAAGTCACTCAAGCTCTGCTCAAATATATGCCCGAGTATGTTTACGCTTATCTCACTTGCAAAGTCGTAGTCACTTAGTTTTTGAGCTTCCATATTGAGAACTTCATCATCTATGATAAGGCTGTCAAGAATCTCATCTTTGGCAAAAAGTCCGCCGTTGTATTTTGGAATGGAGAGTTTTTCATTTCCCTCGTTTATGGCGTTAAAGTAAAACTTGTAGATGTCGTAAAGTGCATAAGAGGTGAACTTTTGCCCTTTAAACTCCTCGCGTATCTCTTTGATGGTGTTGTGGCGAAGCAATCCTCTGTCTTCTGCAAATAGTATGAAAATGATGCGGTCGCAGAGCTTTTGGGTAAGACGGAGAAGTTGTGCTTTATCTAAGCTGTCACTAGATTCCGTGTCAAGCACGGAATGACGAGAAAAGTTGTTTTTGACTATGTTTTCAAAGAGATGGTTTCTAAAGATACTAAAATCACGATAAAGCTCTTTTGATATCTGCTGCTCAAAGTTAGCCGACTTCTCTTTTAGTTTTAGCGGCAAGCCATCTTTTATGCTCTCATAACTTAGCAGAAGATGAAGTTTTTTGAACTCTTCATAAGTGAGGTAAAAGAGGTTGAACTTCTCATAAGCAGTTTTTTTGTCTATGTAAAACCTTAGCTCGTCAAAGTTTGAGATGATGATGTACTTTGAGTTTGAGTGCGAGGCGTGGTAGTTGAACGCTTGAGCCTCCACCGCATCGAGGTTTTTGCTCTTTTGGTCTTTTAGCTCTACTATGCCGACTACTTCGCCCTCTACGTAGATAACGCCGTCCGCTTTTTTACCGTCTGTTTCGTTCTTCTTTTCACGCTCAAGGTTAAAGTTTTGAGGGTTTGTGTTGTCAAGCGTGTAGCCTAAGCACTCTTCAAAGAGGTCATGCAAGAAGCCGTCTTGGTATTTTTCCTCTTTGACGTTCTTTACAAACTCCACTTTTGAGAGAAAATTTTGAAACTTGAGCCATCTAGTGGCTATCAAGTTCTCATCTTGCTGTGTACTTTTTAAAATAGAATCTTGAAATATCGCCAAAGCAACAGCTCCTTAAGGATGGTTAATTCTCGAAAAACATAGTTTTTCGTAGCTTTAGGGGGTTGTAGGGACTTTAGTCCCTGCCACTAAAACGGACGAGTTCGTTTTAGTGCGTAGCATTAGGTAGTTAGTCAAATTTTAGTATCTCTTTTGCCTGCATCATATCTTTGTCGCCTCTGCCTGAGAGGTTTACTATGATGAGTTTGTCTTTGATGTTTGGCATCTTTTTGAGGTACGCTACTGCATGTGCGCTCTCAAAGGCGGGGATGATGCCCTCTTTGCGGGAGAGCCATACAAAAGCGTCAAGTGCTTCTTGGTCGGTTGCGTGGTTGTAACTCACCGACTTGTTCTCATAGTGAAATGCATGTTCAGGTCCGATACCTGGGTAGTCAAGTCCTGCTGAGATGGAGTACGCTTCTTGAATCTGCCCGTCTGCGTCTTGTAAGAGGTAGCTCATTTGTCCGTGAAGTACGCCTGCACGTCCTTTTTCAAGGGAACATCCGTGTTCATGCGTCTCTATCCCTTTTCCGCCTGCTTCTATGCCGATGCACTCTACTTCTTTGTCTTCTAAAAAGTGCTGAAACATCCCGATGGCATTGCTTCCGCCGCCGATACATGCGATAACATGGTCAGGTAAACGCCCCTCTTTTTCGAGGATCTGCGCTCTTGCTTCATAGCCGATGATAGCTTGAAAATCTCGCACCATCATAGGGTAGGGGTGTGGTCCTGCAACTGTTCCGATGATGTAAAAAGTGTCTCTTGCGTTGGTTACCCAGTGGCGGATAGCGTCATTCATGGCATCTTTAAGCGTTCTGCTTCCGCTCTGGACAGCATTTACTTTTGCGCCTAAGAGTTTCATACGAAAAACGTTTAGTTCTTGACGTGCAACATCTTTTGCACCCATAAATATCTCGCACTCTAAGCCTAAAAGTGCGCAAATAGTCGCCGTTGCCACGCCGTGTTGTCCTGCGCCTGTTTCTGCTATGACTTTTTTGTATCCTAGTCTTTTTGCCATAAGCCCTTGCGCGATAACGTTGTTGACTTTATGTGCTCCTGTGTGGTTCAAATCTTCACGTTTAAGATAGATTTTTGCGCCTAGCTCCTCAGAGAGGTTGTTTGCAAAGTAGAGTGGGGAAGGGCGACCGACATAGTCAACAAGATAGTAATCCACCTCTGCCCAAAAATCTTTGTCAAAGCGGATGCTTTTGTACTCCTCTTCTAGTTTTAAGAGTGCAGGCATAAGGGTTTCTGGAACATATCTGCCGCCAAAAATCCCAAAATGTCCATGGATAGGGTCGAATTTTGAAGCTGATGGAATATACATTAGGCTACCTCGATAAGAGAATAAACATCCGTTATCTCTTTTAAATTTTTTTGTCCCTCTAAAAAGGTAAGGGTGATGATAAAACAAGCCTCAACGCATGAAGCACCCGCTTGGTTGATAAGTCTTGCAGCGGCATTTGCCGTGCCGCCTGTTGCGATTAGGTCATCTATGAGAAGCACTCTTGCGTTTGGTTTTGCACTAAAAGCATCGATGTGAATCTCTATCTCGTCAAAACCATACTCCAAAGAGTATTTTTCACTTATGGTTGTGTAGGGGAGTTTCCCTTTTTTACGAATCGGCACAAAACCTATGCCTAACATCTGCGCCAAAGCTGCCCCAAAGATAAAACCTCTTGCGTCAATCCCTGCAATGTAGTCAAGGTTGTACCCTTTATATCTTTGGTAGAGATGGTTCATGGTTACGCCAAAGGCTTCGGCGTTGTTTAGGAGTGTCGTGATATCTTTAAAAACAATCCCTGGTTTTGGAAAATCTTTTATATCACGCAAAGAACCCTCTATGATTTTTCTCTCTAAGTTGCTTAGTGTCATCATCCATCCTTTAAAGAAGAGCGTCTATACGACTCTCTAGTGCTTTGATTTTGTTGTTGAGACGGTCTGTCTCTTGTCTGTGTTTTGTGTTTCTTTGCTTTAAAACTTTGAGTTCGTTGCGTAGTTTTGTAAGCTCATCACTTAAAATATCCAC
>CAXNED010000134.1:0-3937 GCA_964201385.1 Sulfurimonadaceae bacterium
CCAAAACTTTAAGCTCCCCTAGCTGCGCATCATCACTTGCATCCGCCAAACACCCTGGGCGAAGCGAATCGCCAAGAGAGAGTGCGACATCATACTTAGCACAAATGTCTAAAATAGCATCGTACGCCGTATAAAACGGGTTTTCTCTATGGTAGTGCATCATCCACGCCGCCATCAAGCTTCCGCCACGGCTTACTATTCCCATCTTTCGCTTTGCTATCTTTGGCATAGTTTCAAGTAAAAATCCTGCATGAATAGTAAAGTAACTTACCCCCTGCTGTGCCTGACGCTCCAAAACTTCAAGCATAACATCTATGCTCAAATCCTCTATTTTATTGCCAACGTCATGAAGTATCTGGTAAATCGGCACCGTTCCGATAGGAATCTTTGAAGCCGCAATAACCGCTTTTCTTATCTCATCCAAATCTCCACCAGTTGAGAGATCCATCGCCGTATCTGCTTTATAGTGTTGCGATACCTGAATCTTCTCTATCTCGCCTTGCACATCAGATGCGATTGCAGAAGAGCCGATATTTGCGTTTATCTTGCATTTTGAAGCTATCCCGATTGCCATTGGCTCAAGATTTGTGTGGTTTACATTTGCAGGAATGATAAGCCTTCCTCGTGCGATTTCACTGCGGACAAGTTCAGGAGAGAGGTCTTCTATCTTTGCGACATACTCCATCTCCTCAGTGATAATGCCCTGCTTTGCATAGTACATCTGCGTTCTAACAGGGTCATTCTGGCGTTTTTCTACCCATTCGCTTCTCATAATTTCTCCAATACTTTTTCATTTTTCACGTGTTGGAAATATAATCAAATAAAGTTAATATAAATTTAAGGACTTAGCATGCTTCTCTTTTTTTCAGCAAAAAGTGTAACTTCAAGAGAAAAAAAAGCTTTTGCTATGTATAATTTCGTAACACTTTACATCTTAAGGAGCATGATTGTCCCACTTAACGCTTATCTTACTTGCTGCTGGCAGTTCTTCCCGTTTTGGGACGGGTGTAAAAAAGCAGTGGCTCAGAGTAGGAGATACTCCTTTGTGGCAATTTGTAGCAGATAAATTTGAGAGTACAGGCTACTTTAGCAAAATTATTGTTACATCTTCTGCTGATGATATAGAATTTATGCAAAATTGCGCATCTTACACGTTTGTAGAGGGTGGCGCAACAAGACAGCAATCACTTAAAAACTCGCTTGAACATGTCACAACAGAGTATGTTCTTGTAAGCGATGTTGCACGCGCTTGCGTAAGTGATGCTTTTTTACACACTATTGTATCTCAGATGGGCAAAAGTGACTGTATAGTTCCCTATCTTCCTATCAATGACACTATCGTTTATGATGATACTACCATAGACAGAGAGCGTGTAAAAAGAGTACAAACACCTCAACTCTCGCTTACTTCGGCGTTACGCAACGCTCTTTTACAAGAAGTTGATTTTACGGACGAGAGCAGTGCCATCGTTGCAAATGGGGGCAAAAGGGAGTTTATCTCAGGAGAAGAGGCAGCACACAAGATAACACATCTGCAAGATTTAAAAAAAATCCCATGTCTTGGGGCACCATCAAACGAGACGCTTAGCGGTGTCGGTTTTGATGTACACGCTTTTGACTACAAAGGCGAGATGTACCTTGGTGGCATCAAGATAGATGCCGCGTATGGTTTTCTTGCGCACAGTGACGGTGATGTAGCGATTCATGCGCTTATCGATGCACTTTTGGGCGCTGCTGGGATGGGCGATATTGGGATGATGTTTCCAGATAACGATGCCACATTCAAAGGCATAGACTCCAAAGAGCTCTTGAGCGTTGTTGTTGCAAAACTTCGCCGTTTTGGATTTGTTATCGTAAATGTTGACATTACTATCGCGGCAGAAAAACCGCGCATAGGCAACTATAAAATGGCTATGAGAAAAACACTGAGTTCGCTTTTAAACATCCAGAGCCAAAGAGTAAACATCAAAGCAACAACAACCGAAAAACTCGGCTTTATAGGAAGAGGTGAAGGTGTTGGCGTGATTGCAAATGCGAATTTAAAATATTTTGATTGGACAAAAATTTGAAGATACTAATTATAGAAAATGAAGTTTATCTAGCACAAAGCATCGCTACGAAACTGAGCGAATTGGGGCACGTTTGCGAAATGTGTACCTCCACAAGAGATGCTATCAAAAGCAATAACTACGATGTTGTTTTACTCTCAACAAACATCAATGGACAAGACTTCAACCCAGTCATAGAGACATTTAAGCGCTCAATCATCATCCTAATGGTCTCCTACATCAGTAACGACACTGTTTCCAAACCTCTTGCAGCAGGGGCGAAAGACTATATTCTTAAGCCATTTATGATTGAAGAGCTTATCAGAAAAATCAACCACTACCAAGATTATGAGAAACTAAAAAAGAGAAACGTAGCGTATGACAAATACCTCACACACAACTTCGCATCACTCATCTCTGGGCACAATTTTGAAAATGTAGAGCTTCCTCTTTTTATCTCCTCTGCATACCAAAAACATGCAGACTCTTTTGCATTTGAATATGCAAAAAGAAAAAACCTGCCACTTTATTTTATAACGCTGGGTGATTCTAAAGCTCTTGATGAGATAGAGTCGATTACCGAAAACGCTCTTATCTATATCATCGACCTGCAGTTGCTCAAAAAAAGTGAGAGAAAAGCGCTTTATGCTCTGCTTGAGAACAAAAAAGCCATCCTCTCAAGCACTGATAAAATCGAGGATGACGACTACCCTCTTTTGGAGATAAAAAGCGAGAGTAACATCTTTGATCAGGGTGAAATTCTCCCAATCGAAGAGTATGTCAAGTTTATAGTTTTAAACTATCAACATAAATTTCCAGACACAGAACTATCAAAAAAACTGGGAATCAGCCGTAAAAGTTTATGGGAAAAGCGAAAGAAATATGACATCGTCAAGAAAAAATAAAACAATCCTTATCGACAAAGAGGCTGCTTCTGCACTAGAGCTTTTGAAAGATGGTTTGCTCTCGCCTGTTGTATCGCTTATGAATGAAGAGCAGAGCAAAAGCGTTCTTGAAACGGGACTTTTCAATGGTAAATCCTTCCCTTTTCCATTTATCTTAGCACCCTCTGGCAAAGTCAACTCTCAAGTCCTCTCTTCCCTTAAAAGCGGTGAAGAGGTCACGATTTTATTTAACAACAAGCCTTTTGCGACACTTATCGTGGATGAAGTATTTCACATCGACCCGAGCCACAGAATCAAGCAGATTTATGGAACTGACGATATCTCACATCCTGGCGTTTTAGCAACCCTCAAACGCATCGGCTCTTTAGCTGTATGTGGAGAGTACACACTTTGTAACAAATCAAGCAACACAAACAAAAAGAGCATAGAAGAAGCAAAAAAACTCATTGACGCAAAGCACACAACTGCACTTGTTATGGGGGCAAATCCTCTGCATCGTGCGCATGAAAAGCTGATTCGCCAAACTTTAGAAAATACTGATTTGCTTGTTATTTTTCTCCTCAAACCCTACACAGAATCAAATCTCTCTTATGAGATAAGAGCGCAAGCACTTGACTTTTTTATCAACAACTTCTTGACAAAAAACCATGTCGTGGTTGTTCCTCTTGAAAACAGCTATATTTTTGCAGGATACAATGAGATTATCATCGATGCGGTTGTCGCTAAAAACTACGGTTGCGATAAGCTTACCATCGGACGTAACCATGCAGGGCTTGGAATGTTTTACGACTGTAACTCTAACAAATCCATTATCGACAAAGTAGTAGGGATAGACATAGAGATAAATGTTGCAAGCGAGTATGTTTACTGTGACAAATGCACAACGTTAGTTAGTAAAAACACATGTCCACACGGTCAGCACCATCAAATCTCCTACCACTCCAACTCTATTTTAGAACTTTTGGAACTTGGCATCCTTCCGCC
>CAXNED010000135.1:0-3910 GCA_964201385.1 Sulfurimonadaceae bacterium
AAAAATTTTAAGAAGGCACTAAATGCTCTCAACTACAAACACAAACTTGAGAATGGACGCGTTGCTTGATTGCTTGGTTCTCTTTACTAAGCTTTACCACAAACCATTCTCAGCAGAAGCCCTCACCGCGGGGCTACCCATAGAACCTGGAAGCGATGCGCCAGAACTCTTCTCTATAGACAACTCCAAAGCTCTTTTTTCTCGTGCAGCCCAGAAAGCTGGACTCAAATCATCACTTATCAAGCGTCCTCTTGAGCAGATATCTCCGCTGCAACTCCCCATGATTGTCTTGCTCTCAAGCAACCAAGGCGCATGCATCTTAGATAGTTTTAGCCAAGACAAAACGATGGCAAAAATCGTCATCCCCGCAGAAGAGCCGCTTGAGCAGTGGGTAGCAATAGATGTTTTAGCAGAGGAGTACCTCGGCTTTGGCTTTATGATAAAAAAGGCTTTTGAGTATAGTGATAAAAACTCAAGAACACTCCATCTCGACCAAAAACATTGGTTTTGGAGTACCATAAAACTCTCTTTACCCATCTACAAAGATGTTTTGTATGCCTCGCTGCTCATCAACATTTTTGTGCTTGCTTCTCCGCTTTTTACTATGAATGTCTATGACAGAGTTGTTCCAAACAACGCGATTGAGACGCTTTGGGTTTTTGCCATAGGTGTTGGGGCTGTGTTTATCATCGATACTTTTTTAAAATTTAGCAGAACCTATCTTCTTGAAGTTGCGGCTAAAAAGAGTGATGTCATCATGTCTTCCATCATCTTTGAAAAAGTGCTTGACCTCAAAATGGCGCATCATCCTGCCTCGGTTGGCTCTTTTGCAAGCAACATAAAAGACTTTGACTCCATCAGAAGCTTTTTGACAAACGCTACCATGGCAGCCGTCATAGACCTTCCATTTACTGTTATTTTTCTTTTTGTCATTGGGTACATCGGAGGGATGATTGTCATCATTCCTATCTTGACGATACTGCTCATCATCACTTACGCATTTTTGATAAAAAAACCGCTTCAAGAGAGCATCCAGAGCACCCATGAAGCAAGCGCAAAGAAAAACTCTATCCTCATAGAAGCGCTTAACAACATAGAGACTCTCAAAACACTCGGTGCGGTAAACCAAACACAATGGAACTGGGAAGAGTCCACAGGAGAGATAGCTGCAAAAAGCCTAAAATCACGTCTTCTCTCTGCTTCTATACCTACGATAACACAGTTTCTTATCCAACTCAACACCGTTATGATCGTAGTTTTTGGTGTTTACCTTATCAGAGATTTTGAGCTCTCCATGGGTGGGCTTATCGCCATCGTTATCTTAACTTCCAGAACAGTTGCTCCTATGGGTCAGGTGGCGGCACTTTTGACAAACTATGAAGACACCAAAACATCTTATGAGACACTCAATGAGATTATTTCACGACCAAGTGAGCGTCCAAGCGGTAAAAAGTTTGTTGAAAAACCAGAGTTTAGCGGTCACATAGAGTTTGTAAACGTCACTTTTACATACCCAAACACAGAAATCCAAGTGCTTAAAAATGTCTCTTTTGTCATCAACCCTAAAGAACATGTTGCCATCATAGGGCGCATCGGTTCAGGAAAAAGCACGATTCAAAAGCTTATTTTAGGGCTTTATGAGCCTGATAGCGGGCAAATCCTCATAGACGGAATCGACATTAAGCAGATAGACCCTGCGGATTTGAGAAAAAACATAGGTTATGTCTCACAAGATATCATGCTCTTTAGAGGCACTGTCAAAGAGAACATCACCTTCCGTGCATCTCACGCAAGTGACGCTGCAATGCTTGATGCCGCACAAATCAGCACAACATCTGAGTTTATCAAAAAACACCCAAAAGGGTACGAAATGCCCATAGGCGAGCGTGGTCAAGGGCTCTCTGGTGGACAAAGACAAAGCATAGGCATCGCACGGGCATTTTTGCTTGATGCGCCTATCATGCTTATGGATGAGCCAAGCAACGCAATGGATCAGATGACAGAGTCGAAACTTCTTGAAAATATGACTCTTGCCCTAAAAGAAAAAACTGCACTTTTAGTAACGCAAAAAATGACCCTCTTATCTCTGGTTGAGAGAGTTATCGTTATGAACGAGGGAAGAGTTTTTATAGACGCACCAAAAGAGGAAGCACTTTTACAGCTCCAAAACAAAGGGGGTTCAAATGAAAAAAAATAGACCTCTTGAGTACACAAAAAACGACTATAACTTTATGAACAGCCTCAGTGCGGCTGTTTTAGAGCAGACACCCTCAAGAATGAGCAGAGTTATCAAGATTTGGCTCATTACCATCGCTTCTTTTATCATCTGGGCATCTTTTGCGGAGGTCGATGAGATAACACGAGGAGATGGAGATGTCATCCCTTATGGACAAAACAAAATCATCCAAAATCTTGAGGGCGGCATCGTAGAATCCATCTTAGTCGAAGAGGGGCAAATCGTCAAAGAGGGAGAGGTTATCTTAAAAATCGACAACGCAAAGTCAGTCTCCACCTCCCGCACAAACGAAATGACCTACTATGAACTTGAAGCCAGAAGATTAAGACTTTATGCCCAAGCCAACGGACTCTCTTTTCAAACTCCTGATGTAAAAGATGAAGAGTTTGGACGACAGATAAAACTGGCAGAAAATCTCTACAACTCCAACAAAACAGAGTTCAATGCAAAAGACAGCTCTTTTGTCAACCAAATAGAACAAAAACAACAAGCCCACAGAGAGGCAACTGCACGTGTCGCTTCTCTGCAAAAATCTTTAAAATTTGTCTCAGAAGAGATTGCGATGACTGAGCCGATGGTTAAAGAGGGCGTAAAGTCGAGAGTTGATTTTTTGAAACTGCAACGTGAAGCAAGTACGATTGAAAACGACATAGAAGCGACAAAACTCTCTCTTCCAAGGTTAAACGCCTCCATAGAAGAGACAAAAAACAAACGAGAAGAGTCAAAACAGCTCTTTATCAACACTGCCAAAAAAGAGCTCAACGAGGTCGTAGCGGAGATATCCAGACTTCAAACACAGCAGGTTGCTTATAGCGATCAAGTGGAGAGAACAATGGTAAAATCACCAGTTGAAGGGATAGTACAAAAGCTCTTCATCAACACCATAGGCGGAGTTGTCAAACCTGGAGCAGACCTTGTAGAAATCGTCCCGACAAGCCAAAAACTCTATCTTGAGATCAAAATCAAGCCAAGCGATATCGCCTTTATCCACCCAGGAGCAGAAGCAAAAGTAAAAGTCTCCGCTTATGATTTTGCCATCCACGGCGGACTTGTAGGCAAGGTTATCAACATCTCACCTGACACCATAACAGACAACAAAGAGAACACATTTTACATCATCCATGTTATCACCGAGAAAAACTATCTTGGTACGCTTGAAAAACCGCTGCACATCATCCCAGGGATGACGGTAAATGTCGATATCGTGACAGGAAAGAAAACAGTGATGTCGTACATCTTAAAACCCATCCTCAAATCTAAACAGTATGTTTTTTCGGAGAAATAGATGCAAATAGTACTTTTTGGCACAGATATACTGCTTCTTGATGCGTGGGCAAAAAAGATAGAAAATAAAAAAACTCTTCTTTGCCACGATATATCTTCACTTATGAGTGCGCTTGATAAAAATACAGACACGCTTTTCATCGTTGACTATGACACGGTTGCATCAGAGATAAATGGTCTCATCTCTTCAGCGGCTCTGCCACAAAACTGCATCGTCCTTGAAAAAGCCCCCTCAGTCGTCACAGGAAAAATGCTCCTCTTTCGTGGAGTAAAAGCATACGCAAATACAAGTATGCACGCCGTTCATTTTGCGCAAATGCTCCAAAGTGTCGCCGATGGAAATCTATGGAGCTACCCAGAACTCACAGCATCCCTAGCTCTTAAAAACAC
>CAXNED010000136.1:0-3907 GCA_964201385.1 Sulfurimonadaceae bacterium
TTTAGAGAGCTCTTCAGCAAAACTTGATGCAATGATGCCGCGCATCGCAAAGCTAATTGATAACAGTATTGTCTGGGAGGATCGTATTGCAGGCTCTTTTGGCTCTATTATGCAGAGCTATATCGGTATACGCGGGGCCATGGATACAATCAACAATGCAGTTAAAAGCGGTGATTTTAACTTTAAAGAGATGACAAGCGAACTGTTGCCGACAATGAATAATACACTCTTAGAGATGCAAACTCTTATGATAAAAATAGAAGAGACGCTCCAAAAGCATGAAAGAAGTCCTTCGGATATTCTCTTTTTGCAAGAGCAGATGAAAAAAGGACCAGGGGAGAAGTAGCATGAGATTTTTTTTATATATAGCAGTGGGGCTGTTTTTTTTGGGATGTACAACGCTTAAGCCAACAGTGGCTGAGTATAGGATGGCAGTGCAAGAGGATGTGGCAAAGAGCAACGCTCAAGGGTGCAGGGCAAAATCACTAAAAGTTGCGCAGGCTTTTAGTGCCGCTCCACTTCTCTCTTTGCAGATGGAGTATACCGAGGCAGAGGGTAAAGTTTTCGCCTACTCACAGTCACAGTGGCAGGAGTCTCCAAATAGTTTTATCACCTCAGAACTCTTTTCAAGCATAAGAGATTTTGAACTCTTTGGAAGTGTCCACTCTTTTGGCTCTAGGGTGAAGACGGATTTGGTTTTAGAGACAAATGTAGAGGAGTTTACGCAGCTTTATACACCAGATATGAGTGCCTCTTATGTAAATGTTCTCATTTCACTGACGCTTATAGATACAAAAACATCTACAGCCATTGCGACTAAAACATTTCGTTCAAAAGTAAAAACAAAAACAGTTGATGCGGCAGGTGGAGTAGAAGCATATAGAGCGGCTCTTGGAGAGATTGTTGCAAACAAGAGAGCATGGCTTGAGGAGCGATGCAGATGATTTTGGAGAGTGAATACAAAAAGCGCAGAGACAAAGTTTTTAAAAAGTTGGCAAAAAGCTCTCTCGCGGTACTCTTTAGTGCAGAGGCAGCGACACGTTCCCACGACACAGAGCACCCTTACAGACAAGATAGCAACTTTTACTATCTTACGGGCTTTAAAGAAGACAATGCCATCCTCCTTTTTGTAAAAAGCAGTACAAAGTGCAAAACAATCCTTTTTGTGCAAAAAAAAGAGAAGAAATTAGAACTTTGGAACGGAAAACGACTTGGCGAAAAAGAGGCAAAAAAGAGATTTTTAGTCGATGAGGTCTATGCAACTAAGGATTTTAAAAAACTCTTTTTGGAGTATAGAAGCAAGAAAAAAAACCTCTACTATGAGCAAAATGCCAAAAAAAGCGGTCTGAAAAAGATGGCAAAAATCGCAAAATCTTTTCAAATGGAGCACGACATTCTCCCTCTCATCCAAAAAATGAGGCTTTACAAATCTGCCGCTGAGATAGAGCTTATCAGAGAGTCCATTGCCATAACTGCAAAAGCGCATCATAGGGTTATGAACATAGCCAAAAAAGGCAGATATGAGTACCATCTTCAAGCAGAGATAGAGCATGAGTTTAAGATGAATGCTGCTTATAGCGATGCATACACCTCTATCGTTGCGTGTGGGAGCAATGCAAATACGCTTCACTACATAGAAAACTCCAAAGCACTTGAGAGTGGAGAGCTTATCCTTATTGATGCTGGGTGTGAGCATAACTACTACGCTAGCGACATCACACGAACCATCCCCGTGAGTGGTGCATTTAGCGAGGCACAAAAAGAGGTTTACACTTTAGTGCTTGAGACGCAACTTCAAATTATTCGCATGATAAAACCTTTTGTAAAAAGAAGCCATCTGCAAGAGAGTGCTGAGAGACTTTTGACAAAGGGGATGGTAGAACTTGGGATTTTAAATGGAGATGTCAAAGAGCTTATCAAAAAGCAGAAACACAAAAAATACTATCCTCACGGAATAGGGCATTGGATGGGCATAGATGTACATGACCCAGCACCCTACAGAGATGCAAAAAACCAAGAGATACCGCTGCAAAAAGGGATGGTTTTAACCATAGAGCCAGGTCTTTATATCGATAAAAACGATAAAAATGTGCCAAAGAAGTATCGCGGCATCGGAATTAGGATTGAGGATAATATCTTAGTAACAAAAGATGGATGTGAAAATCTCTCCTCTGCGATTGCTAAGAGCATCGAAGAGGTAGAGGCGATGTGTGCTAAAGGCTAGAGGTGCTCTTAGCTCTCATAAACGTAACTCCATCCCGTAAGACTATTTGTTTTTGCTTCGCTGAAGTTCTCTGAATCTGCTAAAAAGTCCATCACAAACATAGGTGTGTGAGGGATATTTTGCATGTCCTCCTGCTTGACTATAAGAAGAGGCATATGAGTTTCCTGTGTTCCTTTACCAAATCCCACAGGCATCATCTGGCTCATAATCTCTTTGGGATTTGTGATGTTGTTTTCCTCTAAAAACTTGCCAAAAACAGCCTCTTGAATCTCTTGTGGTAAATTTTTTTGGGTATTTAAAAAGAGAGTAAAATGAATAGGCGTCTCTTTAAATTGCTCAGGAGCAGGTGCAGCCATGATGATGTAAGAGACACCATTAAGATGCCTTTGAATCTCGTCGAGTTCAAGATAGCTAAGTGTCTGTATAGCTTTTGCTTCCAAGTTTCTTAGTTTCCTTTGATGATTGGCTCACCAATCTCTTCTTCAAGCTCACGTTGGAGTTTTGACATCTCAAATCGGATACTGTCCATGACATAAGGTGGAACATTGAGGTCTTTGGTCCATCTTACCTCGATATTGCCCTCGTAGGGTGTTCCTAGCTCCTCTATTTTTTTAGAGTATTCTTGCAAATCTGCACAAATTTCAGTTCTGTTTTCAAACAAATCTCTTAGCTCAATATACCAATCTTCTCGGCTATTTTGTGCCATTTTTATGGTTGATTCAAATACCGCCGCCAAAATCTACCTCTTTGTTTCGTCAAATTTTTTAGTAAAAGTTATCAAATCATCTCTTGTTTTTAAGTCACCGTTGTATTTGATAGAAGCGATATCTATATTGTCGTCATTTAGCATTTTTGGAACAGCGTTACCGCCCGCTATAACTTCCATATGTGCATCAAGCTCATCTTCGCTATAAGACATCTGCATATCAGCAGTGACGACATGAGGAATCGCTTCAATAACTCTTAGCTTTTCAAGCTCCTCTGCAACATTTTCACCCTCAATGGTAATGATAATTCTTCCTTGACCATCATGCATATGATAATCACAAACTTCGCAATCCTTAAGGCTTTGCACTACTTCATCTATATATTTTGGAGCGGTTTTAACTACTATACTTGAAACGTTCATCTTTTATCCTTGTTGTTTAAAATTTATTGGTAAATAACTTTTCTTACTTTTTCGCCACTCTCTTTGCGCATCATGTCATAGAGTTTTTGATGCGCTAACTTCTCGCTATGCGTAATGGGAGCTCTGAGTGATTTGTACTCGACAAGTGCACCATCTTTATAGACACCAGAAACAATCGCTTTGACCCAGTAAAAACCTCTGTCCTTTCTGAGATTTTTAACAACGCCAATCCACTGTTTTTGCTCTTTGAGCGTATCCCACATCTCTTTATAGACCGCTTTTGGCATATCTGGATGACGGACTATGTTATGTGGTTTTCCTAAAAGCTCATCAGGAGTATAGCCGCTTATTTCACAAAAAAGCTCATTTGCAAAGGTAATATTACCCTTTAAATCAGTCCTAGAGACAATTACCTCATCATGAGGAACTTCTGTTTCTATCAAAAATTCACTTTCGTTAAACTCCATAACAGTTCTCCCTTTTTAAAAGTTCTATTTTATACTATATAAATTAATAGTTTTGTCGTCGCTTCCAACTAAAAACCTATTTTCATC
>CAXNED010000137.1:0-3895 GCA_964201385.1 Sulfurimonadaceae bacterium
AACTCCTTTTAAAGTACCATTTTGATATGTTGGTGCGCTTTGAGCGCTTCATAGATGAAGTTTCTGTCATCTTCATTGTGGACAAGCATATCAAGATTCATGCTTACATACTTGCCGCCTTTAGAATTTTTGGAGTGCGAGAGTTTATGCTCTCTCTCGCTGATAACATCGTGAATTGCCGCCTTAAGTGCTTCTGCCTCGCCTGCAATGAGCTTGTAACACCAACTACACGGGTACTCAAGTTCGAGTTTTTGGTCTCTAGCGTTTAAAATCTCCACTTTTGCCTCCTGACTTTTCTTCTAACTGTACATGGCGGATAACCATCCCCTTGTCAATCGCTTTTACCATATCATAAATGGTTAAAAGCCCGATGCTTGTTCCTGTGAGCGCCTCCATCTCCACACCCGTTTGCCCCGTAAGTTTGGCAGTGACCGTTAGCTTAAATCCAGGAAGCTCGCTCAACTCTTCAACATCACAGTTAATCCCGCTTAGGTTGAGCGGATGGCACATCGGGATAAGCTCGCTCGTCTTTTTTGTCCCCATGATAGCCGCAATAACCGCCGTTTGAAGCACGGGACCCTTTTTGGTTTTTTCGCTCACAATAGCATCGTAAGCCTCTTGACTCATCTCTATGATACCACTTGCAACAGCAACACGGGTAGTAGAGTTTTTCTCACTCACATCGACCATTTTTGGTCTATCTTTCTCATCTAAATGGGTTAGGTTCATCTTTTTTCCAATCGAAATTTATTTTTAAATTATAACCTATCGTTAGCCAATTTTGCTAACGCCTCTTTGTACTCATGCGGATGATTGAGGTTTAAAAACGGCTTTTCATCTTCAAAATCCACAAACAGAGTTTTTGCACTTTTTAGCAAATAGCCGAGCTTATGGTTCTCTTCTTGAAGCATCATCTTAAATTTTGGTGCAAGTGAACGGTGGTAGATGCCGCACATCGGCTGTATGCCACTTATGGTTTGTGCGATGGTAGCATCATAGTCTGCTTTGTCGGCGCTTAGGAGTTTTTCTATCACATCTTTAGAAACGAAAGGAGTATCAACGCTAAGAGCAAAAAATCTATCACATGGTAAATGCTCAAAAATAGCTACAAACCCTGCAGTCGGTGCATAAGTCAAAGAAGTTTTGGCATCCTCTATAAAAGAGGCTTGAAAATGAAATTTTGATTTTTCTTTGC
This sequence comes from Sulfurimonadaceae bacterium, assembly GCA_964201385.1. Taxonomy (GTDB): domain Bacteria; phylum Campylobacterota; class Campylobacteria; order Campylobacterales; family Sulfurimonadaceae; genus Sulfurimonas. The sequence goes on from CAXNED010000137.1 coordinate 1,196, forward strand.
AGGAGATAGAGACATTTTTGAAGATTTTAGAGAGATGATGGAGTTGAAACTCTGTAAGTGTGGAGAAAGAACCAAAAGGAAGAAGAGCTTTATCTTCCCCCATTCGGCTTGATTTGCCACCCGCGAAGATGACGCACGGGATGTCAAACATCTATTTTTTTAGCAGTTCTGCTTCGATACGTCTGTTTTGTGCTTTACCCTCTTTAGTGTCATTAGACGCTACAGGAGCTTTTTCGCCCATACCTTTTGAAGATACTCTGCTTGCGTCAACACCCTCTTTGATGATAAGGTTTTTCACAGCATTTGCTCTGTTTTCAGATAAAGTTTGGTTGCTCTTATCACTTCCAACGCTATCTGTATGACCTACGATTTTTGCATCATAGTTTGGCATATCTTTTAAGAAACCTGCAAACTCTTTGATTTTTGACATATAAGCATCACCTACTTTGTAAGAATTGTTATCAAAATTTACATGTAGATTCACTAAAACTGAACATCCATCGCTATCAACTTTGTGTCCTGCTGGTGTTGTTGGGCACTTATCTTTAGAGTTAAGTACGCCATCTTTGTCATTGTCGCCATCTACTGGTTTTGGAGCAGGAGCTACAACAACTGGAGTTGGAGCAGGTGCTACAACAGGTGCTGGAGCAGCTACTGGAGCAGGTGCTGGAGCTACTGGTTGTGCTTTTGGACCAAATGCAACGTTAAGACCAGCTAAGAGAGCCAAGTTGCTATCCCATCTTCTGTCATTTTCTTTAAGCATATAAACTGCTTCAACTTTGAGTGCAATACTCTCAGCCAAAGGAAGCTTTGCGCCAACACCCGCATCTAAAAATACGCTGTCACGGTTCTCTGCAAAATGCTTGTCGATTGTCTCATAACCCATACCAACTTTTGCTAAAGGTTTAATCATGCTATCTGTTTTATACTCATAAACACCATTAAGCGCGATACGGTAGATATCTGTATCAACTGCAGAGTCTTTATAGTCAACGTTATTTGTATAAAGCAAGCTTAGCTCAGGCTTCAACAGTGAGTCACAACCATTGTACTGAAGCTCAACACCAGTTAAAAACTGACTATCTAAATCCAAATTTCCCTCTGGAATATTTGTACCAATTACAGGTGTAATCTCATAGTTATACTCCTGCGCCATTAACAAGCTGCTTGCAAGAAGTGCTGAAATCAGTAGTGTTTTTCTCATTTGTGTATCCTTTGTATGTTTTTGGAATTTTAGCAGTTCCCCTCTTAAGATAACTATAACTTAAGAGATTAATTCGATTTTTATATCTCTCTTGGGTCGCTGATGTAACCATTAATCGCAGAGATTGCCGCAACTGCCGAGTTTGCCAAGTAGACTTTTGAGCTTCTGCTTCCCATACGACCGACAAAGTTGCGGTTGGTTGTAGAGACCGCCACTTCGTTGTCTCCCAAAATCCCCATATATCCGCCAAGACATGCGCCACACGTCGGGTTGCTCACAACGCCGCCCGCATCGACTATGATGTCGATATAGCCAAGTTTGTTCGCCTCTCTAAGTATCATCTGTGTCCCTGGGGTAACGATAAGACGAACATCTGGATGCACTCTTTTGCCCTCTAAAATCTCTGAGGCAACTTTAAGGTCGCTTAGTCTGCCGTTTGTACAGCTTCCGATAAATGCCTGATCAATCTTAATCTTGTCACTTACCGCTTGAGAAACGCTATGCCCATTGGATGGTAAAAACGGATAAGCGATAACAGGCTCAAGATTTGCCACATCTATCTCTAAAACTTGTACATAAGAAGCGTCTGCATCGGAGTGATGGATTTTTGGTGTGCGTGCGAGGTTTTTATCGCTCAAAAATGCCTCTGTTGTTTCATCATAAGCGACAATCCCGCTTTTTGCACCTGCTTCGATAGCCATGTTACACATAGAAAATCTATCATCCATAGTAAGGTGTTCGATAGTGCTTCCCGTAAACTCCAAAGTTCTGTAAAGTGCGCCGTCCACTCCAATCATGCGGATGATTTCAAGAATGATGTCTTTGCCTGTCGTGTATTTGTCAGGTTTGCCGCTAAGAACCACTTTGATGGACTCAGGAACTTTAAACCAGTTTCCGCCCGTGACCATCGCAAATGCTAAGTCGGTTGAACCCATACCCGTCGAAAATGCCCCAAGTGCGCCGTGCGTACAAGTATGGCTATCTGCACCGATGATAACATCGCCAGGGACAACAAGCCCTTTTTCAGGTAGAAGTGCATGTTCGATGCCCATATCTTTTTCATCAAAAAAGTTTTTTAGGTTATATTTTTTTGCAAAATCACGGCTGATGCGTGCTTGATTTGCACTTGCGATGTCTTTTGCGGGGATAAAGTGGTCAAGAACGATGGAAAAACCGTCTGGATTTGCAAGTTTTGTCGCACCGCTATCCTCAAAAGCCTTGATGGATATAGGAGTAGTGATATCGTTTCCGATAACCATATCGATGTCGCAGCGGATAATCTCGCCCGCATAAACCGCTTTTCCTACATGCTCGGAAAATATTTTTTCAGTGATAGTTTGTCCCATGACATAGAATCCTTCATTGCATTTGCTAATTTTTTGCGATTATACCCATTTTCTTTTTAACCCACAAAATGATACGATTGCAAGAAAGTGACAAATATGCAAAACAGTTACAAAAGAGTGGATGCGCACCTCTCAAGTTTAGGGTACTGC
>CAXNED010000138.1:0-3894 GCA_964201385.1 Sulfurimonadaceae bacterium
ATGATTATGAAAATCTCCACTGCAACAAAGGGGATGATTTTGGCTGTTTTGAGATGGGTTCTACCATCGTTATTTTGGCACAAAAAGAGATGCTGGAGCTTGATGTCAAAGCGGGCGAAAACGTGAAGTATGCACAGACGATAGCGAAGCTACGATAAGGATTTTTTATGGCGAAATGGCGCAAAAACTCTCTTTTTTATGTACTTTTTTTTCTTGTTGGCTCTTTTGGGATATGGCAGATTATCCAGTATCAGAGTCAAGGGCATAAACGGGAAGTTTTACAGCAAGAAAAAGAGCTTTTACAAATTACCTACAACACAATTACTCATGCATTTAAAGCACATTCAGAGATTTTTTTTATCAACAAGCTTGATACGCAGAGTGTTTATAACCTCATGTTTCAAGCAAACAGTGGTGATGAAAAACAGATGTCAGACGCACGAGAGGCGCTTTTTGCGCATCTCAATGAGAGTTATAAGAGTATGCACCTTTTTAAGATAAAACAGCTCCATTTCCATCTTCCAAACAACGATAGTTTTTTGCGTTTTCATAAGCCTGAATTGTTTGGTGACAACTTAAGTGATGTCAGAGAGACGGTAGCATTTGTCAACAGAGAGAAGAGATTTATAGCGGGTTTTGAAGAGGGGAGAATTTATAACGGTTACCGCTTTGTCTATCCTCTTATAGACAAAAGAACGAACCAGCACTTGGGAAGCGTAGAAACATCGGTTTCTATGGAATCACTCATCGAGAGAATCAAAGAGGAGACAAAAGGGCATGTTGATTTTATCATCAAAAAAGAGCTTGTTGAAGAGCGTGTTTTTGAGAGCGAGAAGAGCAACTATGAGCAGAGTGACTTAGATGAGTGCTACCTTTATGAAAAGAGCATATCTCATGGTGGCGATGCGCTTATAGAGCAGCTCTCTGCACAGTACCCATCTCTTAGTCGAAGCATCCAAAAAGGAGAAGCATTTAATTTTGTGCAGATTCACGATAACAAAAACTACATCACAACTTTTCTTCCAATCTCAAATATCTATACAAAAAAACATGTCGCTTATATTATCGTCAGTCGTCCAAATGATATCTTAGAGTATGCAAGAAGCAAAAGTATCTCTACTTTTTTTGTAGTCATACTGCTTCTTGGCATAGTTTTGTACTCTTTTTATACTATCAACAAGCATAAAAAAGAAGCAGAGAGCGCAAACAGTGCAAAGTCTGCATTTTTGGCAAATATGAGCCATGAGATACGAACACCGCTCAATGGGATTATCGGGTTGGTTTCTTTGGTGCTTAAAACAGATTTGAGTGCCACGCAAAGAGAGTATCTCACAAAGGCGATTTACTCATCAAAGATACTACTTAATATCATAAATGATATTTTGGACTATTCTAAGATAGAGGCAAACAAAATGGAGATAGAAGAGACGCCATTTGAACTCGATGTTATGCTAAAAAATATCATGGATCTCTTTGGTTATCAAGCGGAGCATAAAGGGATTTTACTCGCGTACGATGTCTCTTTAAATGTTGAGAATAACCTTATTGGAGACCCATTTCGGCTTATGCAGGTCTTAACCAACCTTGTAGGAAATGCCATCAAGTTTACACATCAAGGGGAGGTGCGCATCTATGTAGCTCTTGAGTGGATTCAAGAAGAGCGTATCAAACTTCGTTTTAGTGTCAAAGATACGGGGATTGGGATTGCTAAAGAGAAGCAAGAGAAGCTCTTTGGCGCGTTTAATCAGGTAGATGTCTCCAATACGAGAGTTTATGGCGGTACGGGTCTTGGACTGATGATATCGAAGCGTTTGGTGGAGCTGATGGGTGGAGCTATTACACTGCAAAGTCAAGAGGGAGAGGGAAGTGAGTTTAGCTTTACGCTTCTGCTAGGATACACCGAAGAAGAGAAAGAGAGCCAAATAGAGGTGCGTGCGCAAGCAAAAGAGGAGTTTGCAACTGCCGCTAGAGCGCTTTTAGTTGAGGATTATGAGATCAACCAGATAGTAGCGTCTGAGAACCTTCGGCAGTTTGGACTTGAGGTGAGCATCGCTGAAAATGGGCTCATAGCGGTGCAGATGATGCAACAAGAGAGATTTGACATCGTTTTTATGGATTTGCAAATGCCTGTGATGGATGGCATCGAAGCAACGCAAAAGATAAGAGAGTTTGACACAAAGACGCCTATCATCGCGCTAAGTGCCGCTGTTATGGAGAACGACAAAGAGAGGACGCAAAAAGCGGGCATGAATGACCACCTCTCAAAACCGCTTGATGTCGATGCGCTTGAAGAGATGCTCAAAAAATATCTTGGGCATAAAAGATTTTCTACAAATAAAGCAGAAGAAAAAGAGGACTTAGAGCGTGTTGTGCGTATTGAGGGTGTGAATTTTGAGGAGCTTTACAAGCGATTTGATAACAAAAAAGAGCGTGCACATGCTGTTTTGCTAAGTTATGTACAAAACAACAGCGATATTGCGATACAACTTGATACTCTTGTGGTTGGTTCAGAGGAGTTTGAGCGCTTTATCCACAACCTCAAAGGAGTAAGCGGCAATCTTGCACTCAAAGATATCTTTGCTCTTTGTTCGCAGATTTACGCTACCAAAGAGCAAGAAGAGCGCGCAAAGATGCTTCCAAAACTCAAAGAGAGCATTGAGCAAACCTTTGCTTCTATCAAAAAGAGCTTTGAAGCCAAAGAGGAGTCAAAACAGAGCGTGAGCTACACCAAAGAGGAGCTTTTGGGAACCATCGAGATGGTGAGCAGTGACCTTCAAGAGAGCACGCTTATAAGCAATGAGATGGTCGATTTGCTCTTAGCGCAACTTGAGGCGATTGAGGGTAGGGGGTGCAGAGCAGAGGTGCAAAAACATCTTAGTGAGTATGATTATGCTGCAGCCTTGGAGGTGCTTGAACAGGTGCAAGCGCGTTTTAGGGTCGATTAATTAAAATTACCTTATAATAAAAAATTATAAAGAAAAGGAGTCGGCGTTGAAAGTCTTAGTAGTAGATGACTCGAAAATCGCTAGAATGGGCGTGATTAAAAGCCTCAAAGAGATTGCGCCTGATGTGGAGCTTTTTCAAGCTACCAACGGTCTTGAGGCAGTAGAGATGTATGAAAAAGAGCGACCGCAAGTTGTCTTTTTGGATTTGACTATGCCTGTGATGGATGGCTATGAGGCACTTAAAAGGATTATGGAGATAGACAAAGAGGCTCAGGTTATCGTTGTGAGTGCGGACATCCAAAGCGAAGCAAAGCTAAGAGTTCTCGTTGCAGGTGCGAAAAATATGTATCCAAAACCTATCAATCATGAGATAATGGTACATATTTTTGAAAAAGATTTATTATTATAGGGGTGGGGCATTGAATTTAGTATTTAACGAAGATCAACTTGATGCACTTAGAGAGTTTATGAATGTCTCCATTGGTGCTGCAACAGCAAGCCTTGCTGACCTTTTAGACGCTTTTGGAACGATGCATATACCAAAAATAGAGATTTGTAACTCTCAAGAACTCGCAAGCAAAATAGAAGCAAGCATCGACGCAAACTCTATGTACTACACAACCAAACAGCTCTTTACGGGAAAATTTGGCGGAGAGTGTATCTTTCTCATACGTGAAGATTCCGCAACAAATCTGGGCAGACATCTCTACAGCATTGTAACTCCATCATCCGAAGAGATAGACGATGCAGTTATAGAACTCACCAACATTTTAACCTCCACCATAGTGAGCAGACTGACACAAGAGCTTGGAACGCAGGTTCAGTTTTTTGTTCCGTATCTGCATTTGAGTGATGCGCACTCTATCGTTGATGAGGCAGATATTTCGGAGTACTCAAAAATCATCATTATCAGTACGATTTTGGATTTTCAAGACCAACAGATTAACGG
>CAXNED010000139.1:0-3878 GCA_964201385.1 Sulfurimonadaceae bacterium
GCCGATTTTGCAGAGTGCGGTGTTGATTTTATAGTCACTTCATCGCCTTATCATGCAAAACCCCTTGATATAAAAGTCACAATCAAAGAGGAGAAGTAGATGAGAACTGTTTTTATTATTCTATTTTTTATTGTTACGCTCTCGCTAAGTGCCAAAACCATAACGGATGATTACGGCAGAATTGTTGAAGTTCCTGAGTATATCACCAAAATCTACGCCGCCTCGCCGCCGCTTACCATGAGCCTTTTGGCATTTAACCCTGACTTGGTTGCAGGGCTTAACTCCCCGTTTAACGAGACGCAAAAAAAGTATGCAGCAAGTGCATATAACAAACCCATTGTAGGCGGTTTTATGGGACAGGGAAACACTCCAAACTTTGAGATATTAGCAGGCATAAAACCTGATGTGATAATCATGTGGACGCGAATGAAAGGTTATGAGAAAATATTAACCAAGTTTGAAAAGATGGGCATTCCCGTTTTGCTTGTAAATAATGAGTCTATTTATGATCTTATTACCCAGTTTGAACTCTTTGCAAAACTCACAGGCGACACTACAAGAGCGGACGAACTCATAGCTTACACAAAGAAAAGCCTCTCTCTTATAGAATCACTCAAAAAAGAACTATCCAAACAAAAAGAGGTGCGTTACTACTTCGCACAAGGGTTAGACGGGCTATCCAGCGAATGTGAGGGCTCGTTTCATTTAGAACCGTTTAAATATGCAGGTGCGAAAAATGCGCTTGATTGCCGCATGAGTTCTAATTACGGGATGGAGAAGATAAGCATGGAGAGCGTTATCTTAAGCAATCCCGATGTTATAGTCGCCATGGAGAGGACATTTACAGATACGCTAATGCAAAACCCGCAATGGAGAAATCTAAGAGCCGTTAAAGAGGGTAAAGTTTTCACCGTTCCCGCAACTCCTTTTAACTACATCTCAAGACCGCCCTCTTTTATGAGACTTCTAGGCATCAGATGGCTGATTGACTCTTTTTATCCATCGCTTTTAGAAAAGCCTTTTGAAGAGGAGAAAAAAGAGTTTGAAAAGCTCTTTTTTCCTCAGCTACAGGAGAATTAAAGATGTTAATAGAAAAACTTTTAGGAGTCGCTGTTATCGGGGTTGAGCCTGTGTTGTGGGTGCTTATAGCTATGAGCGTTATCTCTTTTGGAGTGATTGTGGAGAGGGTGCTTGCGTTTGGATATATAAAAAACGATTTACAAAATCTAAGTGGCGCAAAGATAAGAATTTTACTTGAAAAAAGGCTGGGCATTCTTGCCACATTTGGAAACAACGCTCCTTTTATAGGGCTTTTTGGAACAGTACTTGGGATAATTAACGCTTTTCATACACTCTCAAAAGGAGATGAGTTTGGTATAAATGCCGTAATGGGCGGTATATCGGAGGCTTTGGTTGCTACTGCTGCAGGGCTTTTTGTAGCGATTCCCAGTGTTATAGCCTACAACTACTTTATCAGAAAAATAAAGATGCTACTGCTTGAGACGGAGGCAAACGAGAGATGAAAACAAGTAACGCTTATGAAGATAATGAAATTTCAGAGATAAACATGACACCGTTTGTGGATATCGTTCTTGTAATCTTGGTTATTTTTATGGCGATTGCAACCTTTGTCGCACAGGGCAAAATAGCCATATCTCTTCCAAAAGCTTCAGCGAGTGCCGATACAAAAGAACCGTTAAAACCTTTAGTGATATCTATCGATAAAGAGGGTTTGTTATATCTGGATGACAAACTCATAGATAGACAAACTCTTAGCGATGAACTGCTAAAAAAGAGTGATACGGCAACCAAAGGCGTTATCTTAAGAAGCGATGCAAAAACATCATTTGAGTATGTAGTAAATGTTATCGATATTTGCAAACAAAACAGTATCTCAAAGTTCTCAATCCAAACGCAGACAGAGAAAAAATGAGAAATCTATACAAAAGAGCGGTTATATCCATAGCTTCAACGACGATTTTGCATGCTTCTATCTTCTACACGCTAAATGAGTCAAAACAGCCGCAAATCGTTACTCCAAAAGCCGTAGAAATTGCGCTCTTTGATATGCCCAAAGTTGAAAAAAGAGAGGAGAATAAGCCAAAAACAGAAGAAAAATTCATAGTTAAAGAGAAGCCGATTCAAAAGCCAAAGCCGTTGGCAAAAGAAAAAATATTACCAAAGCCAATCACAAAAGAAGAGTCAAGCGAGCCAAAAACGGCAGTTGAGCAAAAACAACCCTCACAAGCTCAAGAGAAGCCATCGGCAGAGCCTATAAAAATTGCAAAAAATGATTCGGCTTCAATGATACAAGAGCCAAAAGATGCGCAAAAAGCCATCTCCAAAGTCGCTCCAAACGAGATAGAGAACTATCTCTTTAGAGTCAGAGAAAAAATAGAGGAAAATCTGAGATATCCGCCTCTTGCAAAACGCCTTAAACTAGAGGGAGAGAGTATCGTGGCGTTTGAGATTTTAGATGACGGAAGCGTAAGAGAGTCATCCATTCGGATAAAAAACTCAAGCGGACACAGGAGCTTAGACGAAAAAGCAACTGAGACTATACTCGGCGTTTCACCCTTTGAAGCCCCGCCAAATGGCAAAATGGCAATTATTTTGCCGGTCGTATTCAAATTAAATAGATAAAGGAGATATATACATGAGTGAATTTTTAACAAAAAACGATGAGAGCGCAAAGATAGAAAAGATTATGAAATTTAACAGATCTTTTGATGAGATGAGTCAAAGCCAAAGAGAAGCATGGCTCAAAGAGATGGGAGAGATAAATATCGAACACTTCTTTAAAGCCAATCAGAGAGTATTTGATGAAGACGGTCCGCATAAAACAAATCCCAATAAAGCGAAATCTCAGCAAAGAAGAGATTTTTTTCTTAATGTACTTAAAAACAGAGTCAAATCCGACCCTTTGAAATTTCCCAAAGGACACCCCGTTACCAACTATCTTGATGAAAATATCGTGATTCGAGAAATCTGCACAAAAATAAAAGATATTTTTGATGTAAAAGAGTTGCAAACTTATCAGCCGACATCAGAGCTGCTTCATGAGTTGTCAAAAATCCATATTCACTATTTACGAAAAGAGGATCAGCTTTTTCCCTATCTTGAAGGGCATGGTTTTACCTATCCGAGTACGGGCATGTGGAAATTTCATGATGAGATGAGAGCAAACCTCAAAACTGTAACAAAAGCGGTTGAGGGAGGCGCATTGGATGACGAGACACTAGAGCTTATGAAAGAGACCATAAAAAATATTTTTGACATGACCACAAGGGAAGAGAAGATGCTTTTGCCTACTTCTCTCAAACTTCTTTCACAAGAAGAGTGGATCAAGATTCGCAAAGAAGAGGAAGAGTCAAAAGATGAGATAGGGTATGGATTTATAGAAAATCCTCCGATGTGGCCACCGGTGAGCGAAGAGGAGATACAAATCGCAACGCTTGATAAACTCTTGCTGCAAACGGGTTCTCTCTCGCAGGCACAACTCAACCTGTTTTTCTCTCATCTGCCTTTTGATATAACTTTTGTTGATGAAAATGACCGCGTTCTTTTTTTCAACAAAGGCTCGGAGAGGACTTTTCCAAGAAGCCCAAGCGTCATAGGCAGAGAGGTGAAATTTTGCCATCCTCCAAAAAGCGTAGATACCGTACTTACGATACTAGAAGCATTTAAAGACGGAAGCAAAGAGAGTGCAGAGTTTTGGATTACTTTTGGCGGCAGGCTAATCCATATACGATACTTTGCGCTTAGAGACAAAGAGAGAAAGTACAAAGGCGTAATCGAGATAACCCAAGATATCACGGATATAAAGAAAATCGAAGGTGAGAGACGACTTTTAGACTGGGCATAAAGGTATATTTTTA
>CAXNED010000140.1:0-3878 GCA_964201385.1 Sulfurimonadaceae bacterium
CAAAAAGCGATGTATGAAGTGTGTAATGTAGCAGGTGGAACAGGGACAAATTACCTAAAAACAAAAGTAAAAATTGCAGGAAAAACTGGAACAGCGCAAGTTGTAGGTATCCTACAAGATATCAAACAAAGAGAGCTGGAACATGAAATGGAGTACTACACACGCTCACATGCTTGGTTTGCCACTTATGGACCCTTTGAAAACCCTCAGTATGCCGTTGTGGTTATGGTAGAGCATGGTGGGCATGGTGGAGCAGCTACAGGCGCTATTGTTTCAAAGATTTATGACAAACTTTTGGAGCTTGGATATATAAAAACAGAGGGGATAGAGAGGTAACTTTATCCTTCGTTTCTAACAATGAGGCTCTCTGGCAAGTTAAATTTTTGAATCAACCTTGCTTCCTCTTGTCGCATCTCTCCCTCGTCAACTTCGTGGTCATACCCTAGCAAATGCAAAAGCCCATGAATAAAAAGAAGTGCAAATTCATCATCATTGGTATGCCCAAGCTCTTTTGCCTTTTGCTCGACATGTTCAGTGCAGATAACTATGCTTCCAAGAGGGGTCATAGGCATCGCTTCATAAGGAAAACTTAAAACATCAGTAGCTTTGTCGATTCCGCGCTGTTCTTTGTTAATCTCTCGCATCTCATGAGCATCAGTCACAATAAGCTCAATCTCTTTGTTTGTCAATGAATCAGCGATGGCGATAATAACCTCTACATCTAGCTGCAGTGCAGTTCTATTGTCAAATTCAATCATTCTTATCCTGCAATATTGAGATTTGTTCCCATCCCAGTTTTTTGCGCTGCAACTTTTTGCGACTCATCGTTTAGTGATTCCAAAACTTTTAAAGCTTGTCGCTCTTGCGTATCGATGCTCTTCTTAATCGCTTCAGTACCTGGCGAGGACTGTGTGGTTGTATTTGAAGATGAAACTTCCATAATGTCTCCTTGTTTGGATATTGAGGCATTATATAATGCATCCCTTTTGAGGAAGATTAAAATAATATGTTAGAATTGCTTTATGAATTTAGAAAATAAAAAAGCAATATGTATTATGAGCGGCGGCATGGATTCTACACTTGGTGCTTACATGGTAAAGAAGATGGGTTATGAGGTTATAGCTCTGCACTTTAACTATGGGCAAAGAACGCAAAAAAAAGAACTTTGGTGTTTTAACAAGATTTGTGACGACCTTGATGCCTCAAAACGGTATGTTTTAGATTTGGATTTTTTTGCGCAAATAGGTGCTTCTGCACTTATAGACAAGAGCATTGAAGTGCCTACTGGAGGGGTAGAAGAGGGCGTTCCTGTCACTTATGTACCTTTTAGAAACGGTATCTTTTTAAGTATTGCTGGGGCTTTGGCGGAAAAAGAGTGTGCGGAAATTGTCTGTATAGGCGTGGTGGAAGAAGATAGCAGCGGTTATCCTGATTGTCGGGAGTCTTTCATCAAAAGCATTGAGCAGAGCATCAACCTCGGCACAAAAGAGGAGACAAAAATCAAGATTTATATGCCCCTTGTTCACCTCAAAAAATCGCAAATCGTACAACATGCGCTTGAACTGGAAGTTTTGCTTGAGCATACATGGAGCTGTTACAAGGATGAGGAGAGAGCGTGTGGCGTTTGCGATAGCTGCCGTCTGCGCTTAAATGGTTTTAAAGTTGCTGGAGTTAAAGACCCTCTTGAGTATCAGTAAAATCGTATTTCGTGATTTGCAAATCTTGCATTTGCGAAAGCCAGAGCTTAAAAACAGTTATATAAGTGTTAAGAAAAATGGTGAGATAGTTCTTAAAACACCAAAAGTATCTGATGATTTTGTTCAAAAACTTCTTTTGCAAAGAGAGTCATGGATAAGAAATCAACTTCAAAAAGTATCCTCCCTGCAAACACTGAGTGTAGTTTTAGAGGATGAGATTTTGCTTTTTGGAGAGATTTTTAGCATTGATATCGATGAGGCAAAAGAGTTAAGAGAGTTACTGCAAAAAGTAAAAATCTCAAAAAAAGAGAGCGTCATCCGATGTTATGAGAGATTTTATAAAAACTATGCACTCTCCTACATCACGCAAAGAGCAGCGCATTTTGCTCAAATCATGCAGCTTCATTACGCTGATTTGAAGTTTAAAAAGATGCGTAGCAGATGGGGAAGTTGCAGTTCAAAAGGCGTGATTGTCTTTAACACGGAACTGATAAAACTAGATAAAAAACTCATAGATTTTATCGTCGTGCATGAACTTGCCCATCTCAAACACATGAACCACTCCAGAGAGTTTCATGCATTTGTTGGTCGCTACATCCCAGACGCAAAAACACACAATCAAAACCTAAAAATGGTTCATAGCTACCAGTTTGTCTGATTAGACTTCATAACCTCTATTTGTGAACGATTCTGCAACGGAAGGGTCAAATCTAGCTTGCTAGATTTGGGGTACCCACCGTGAAGCCTTAGTGAACAAATAGAGGTTATGAAGTCTATTTTATCTTGCGTTTAAAAAATATCTCAAACTTGCATCGCTCCACTCTTTTGAGAGCGCAAGGTGGTTTTGTATGGATTTGTAAACAACTTCAAAATCACTGTTTTTTTGGCTAAACTCATCAAGTACCTCTTGAAGAGCTTTTTTTCCAGCTTCCACCACATCTTGCGGGAACTCTCTAATCTTGATGTCAAGCTCTTTGAGTTTTTTAAGCGCATGGATATTTTCATAGTGAAACTCATGCGTCATGTTGGAGTTCATCTCGTTTGCGGCTACTTCTATCATACCTTGATGCTCGTAAGCGAGCTTATGCCAGAACTGTTTGTTAAAGGTAACTTCAAGGATAGAGCCAGGTTCATGCCATCCAGAGTAGTAAAATGGTGCAACTTTGTAAAACCCCATCTTGATGTCGAGTGCAGGACCAACCCACTCTGTTGCATCGATAACGCCTCGCTCTAACGCCGTATAAATCTCTCCAGCAGGAAGTAGCACAGAGTTTACTCCCATTTTGGAAAAGACCTCTCCGCCAAGCCCTGGGATACGCATCTTTAACCCATTCATGTCCGAGAGCGATTTTATCTCCTCTCTAAACCAGCCACCCATCTGGATGTTTGTATTGCCGCCCATAAAAGGGTGAAGGTTGTACTTTGCGTAATGCTCTCTCCAGAGTTCAAGACCGCCGCCAAAGAGCATCCATGAGTTTATCTCCTCTGCACTAAAACCAAACGGAATGCCGCTGTAGAGTGAAAACGCACTGTTTTTTCCTTTCCAGTAGTAAGGTCCAGAGTGAAACGCATCTATTTGACCGCTAGAACATGCATCAAAAACTGCCAAATCTGGTACGAGTGTGTTTTTTGGATAGATTTTTATCTCCAAAGAGCCGCCGCTGATATCTTTAACTCTTTGCGCAAACTTCTCAACTCCCGTACCCATAATGGGAAAACTCCCCGGCCAACTCGTTGCAAGTTTCACAACACTCTTTTTGTTTTTGTTGATATTTATATGTTTTTCGCCGCTCTCTTTTGCTTCTGGATGCTTTGAATAGTCAATCGCCTTTCTATCGCTCTCATTGCACCCGCCAAGTGCTAAAGCCGCAGACGAGGTTGTTGTCGCTACTAAGAAATCTCTTCTGTTCATTTTTCTGCCATCCTAAAAATCCATTGTCAACTGTTTTTGGTTCGATAAAGGTCTGTTTAAAATCGACTTATCTACGCCTACAATAAGAGCAAAGTTAAATCTGTTTTCTCTCAAAATAGTAATAATCTCTTTTTCATTTTTATAACTAAAATTCTTTTGGCTATTTTCTATTTCGATATGTTTTGGGAGTATAAAAATAGTATTTGCCCATGAAGCATGGCGCTGCAAAAACGAGATTTGCGCATCGATGAGTTGGCTATTTGGCTCAA
>CAXNED010000141.1:0-3872 GCA_964201385.1 Sulfurimonadaceae bacterium
AGCGAATACCGCTTTGAGATAAACTATCTCTTTTAAGGATAAAAAATGACAGTTGGAAAAAAAATAACGATTCTTATCGTTGCGATATCATTTGTGTTGCTTTTGGGCGGTTTTTTTGTTTTAAACTACTTCAAATCGCAAATTATTGAAAACACCTACAAGACGATACAGAGTTCACTTGCCTCAAAGATTCAAGATAGAATGGGTGCAAAGTTTGATGTCGGTGTGACAAATGCAATAGCAATCGCCAATGACTCAAATATCGCAAATGCGCTTATACAAGGCGACAGAGCAGTTGCGATTGCTTCGATTGAGAAGATTAGCCAAAAGTATAAAAATGAGACGAACTTCAAAAATATCAAGCTTCACATCCATGACAAAGATATCAAATCTTTTTTAAGATCATGGGAACCAGAGAAATTTGGAGATGACCTCAAGAGTTTCCGCGCTACGATTAACAAAGTCAAAGAGCAAAAAAAGGCGATGTATGCCATAGAAGTAGGGCAAGCTGGACTTAGCATCAGAGGAATTGCTCCTGTGTTAAAGGATGGTGCGTATGTCGGTTCACTAGAGTTTATGCAAGCTTTTGAGTCGGTTGTCAAGCAGTTCCACGCCGAAAATGAGAATCTTTTAGTGCTTATGGATCAAAAACTGGTACATCTTGCAAAGCTGGCAGACACGACTAAAAGTGTCGGTGGGTACATACTCAGCCAAAAAACAGTGGATGATAAGTTTTTTGCAGATGCAAAGAAAATAGAGATAGAGAAGCTTTTAGCACGAGGATATCTACTTGATGATAACTATTTTTACTCATTTGCAGAGATTAAAGATTTTGAGGGCAAGGCTATCGGTCTCTATATTTTAGGTGCAAACAGAAGTGACGTGGACGCTACCATCAACCAAGCAAGCAGCATGATAAACAGTGCGCTCGCTCTTATCGTTATTTTGATTGTTGTGTTAACTGTTTCTATACTCTTGGCGATGAAAAAAGTGCTTCTCACCCCTTTGGAAACGTTTGAAAAAGGGCTGTTAGAGTTTTTCAGATACCTTAACAAAGAGACATCACAAGCGAGGCTTATCGACATCAAAGGGGATGATGAGATAGCGCTTATGTCCAAAATCGTGGATGAAAATATCATCAAAACGCGTCAAAATATAGAGAGCGACAAGATGATGATTGAGGGTGTAAAACGTGTTGTCATCGCTATCGACAAAGGACATCTCAACCAAAATGTTGAGTGTAGAACCAACAACGATGCACTTGAAGAACTTAAAGAAAACATCAATAAAATGCTTCTCTCTCTGCAGCAAAACATCTGCCGTGACTTAAACGAACTGGTAGCAACGATGAGCACTTTTGAAAAGTCGGATTTTACTATAAGAATCTCCAACGATAACGGCAAGGTAGCGCAAGCGCTTAACAGCGTTGGCGATACTATCTCGCATATGTTACGTGAATCAAGCGTCAATGCAAATCAGCTCTCCGAAAAGTCTCTCCTTCTTAAAGAAAAGATGCAGTTTTTAAATAGTGAGTCTGCAAAACAGGCACGAAGACTTCAAGAGCTTACCCGTGTTATGGAAGATACAAACAACGCTATTGTTGAGGTTTCCCAAAAAACAAAGCAGGTTGCCGCACAATCTTCCGATATCAAACATGTTGTTAGTGTCATCTCCGACATCGCCGACCAAACAAACCTTCTTGCTCTCAACGCTGCTATCGAGGCAGCTCGCGCTGGAGAACATGGACGCGGATTTGCCGTTGTTGCCGATGAGGTGCGCAAACTTGCAGAAAACACGCAAAAAAGCCTTCATGAGATTAATGTCAGCATAGAGACACTCTCTCAAGCAGTTCTTGAGATAGGCGAGGACATGCAAGCAAGAGTGAGTGATATCAACGAAGCAACAGACGCCATCATCGAAATCGACAAAACAACATCAAGCAATGCGCGCTATGTCAATGAGATAGAGGTCATCGCGATAGAGCTAGATACAATGTCACAAAAAACACTCCAAGAGGTAAACTCAAAGAAGTTTTAGTCAAAGAGCCCTTTTTCAAGCGCTTTGACTTTGTAGCTTTTTCTATGTACTTCTGAGTAACCGTGCTTCTTTATCATCTCTACATGAAGCGCGGTGCCATACCCCTTATGCTTTTCAAACCCATACTCTGGGTATTTTTTTGCAAGTTCCACGATATCTCTGTCATGCGTTACTTTTGCAAGAATGGAAGCGGCACTCACCTCTGGGACTTTGCCATCAGCTTGCACCATTGTCGCAAGCCCACGTACGCCAAAGCTTGTGTTTCCATCAAAAAGATACTCCACAGATGGAAGATTTTTCATAATCTCTTCAAGCCCTCTTTTGAGACAAAGCGATATCCCATCCTCGTCTATCTCTTTGGCTGAAAACTTCACTACATGATACGTTGCATTTTGAACGATTTGCTCATAGAGAAGTTCTCTTTTTTTAGGCGTGAGCTTTTTGGAGTCATCAAGCCCCTCTATAAAGCGATGCAAAACACACCCCGCCATCACCAAATCCCCCGCAAGCGGTCCCCGCCCTGCTTCATCTATGCCGCACAATTTTCCAAAACACTCCATATTAATCTCCAAGCGCCCAAATATCAAAAGGAATCATCTCCACTTCAGAGAGCGGATGGCTCATGCTTCCCTCTGTACTCATTGTAACAACAGTCACCTTTTTTATCTGGTAGGTAAACAAAAATGCTTCGATGTTTTCCATCTTTTTAAAGAGTGTTCTCTCATCTGCAAAGGGCATTCCTAAGATGATTTCGTCATGAGAGGGCAGATAAAAATCAATCCCATCATCGTAAAACGCCTCTTTGCCTGATTTTAAAAGCTCCAAATAGATCATATTTTCAAAGAGTTTGCTAAATTGTTTCTCTATAGTAAGTGCAGATTTTAAAGAGATGTCACAAAGATAGACCTTTCTTACTGCTTTTGGATGGTTTACTTTGAGAAGCTGATGGATATACCCTTTGGCACTCAGCGCATCAAAAGCGGCATAGAGTTTATCTTTGGATACTTTTTGTGTCTGTTTGAGACGCTCGTAGATAGAGTAGGGCGATATTTTTTGCGCCATCATTTTTGTGCAGAAGATGAGAATATCGAGTTCGATAGCACTTAGTGCATTTTTGAGCATTTTTTGCAGATAGAGCGCGCGCTCATCAGCGCTGATTTTATGCATAGATGGAAAACCGCCAAGTTTGAAAAAGTGGTTGAGTGCAGTGGAGTCATATTTGTGCTCATACGACAAAAACTCCTCATAATCCAGCGGATAGAGCTTAAGTGTTGTCAAAAAGTCCAGTTCATAATGCGTTTCACAGCAGATGATAAGTTGCGCAACATTGATGCTATTTATCTCTGGAGTGTAGTTGTCAAGAACAACTGTTTGGATGGCATTTTTTGTGCAAAAGAGGGTAAGTGCTTCGCTTAGCCCCTCTTTGTCTATGCGCAAATCATTGCAATCCACATAAAGATAACTGCTTTTCTTGAGACCCAAAAGGTAGTTTTTAACAACTTTTGTCTTTCCACTTTGCGTGATACCATTGATTTGGTAGCTTTTTTCTTCCAAAAATAGTTTTCTAAAGTGGAATTTCTCTAAACTGATATCGGTTTTATATAACTCTTCAAGTAAAATTTCCATGCTGCAATTTTATCATTTCCTTATTAAAAGGAAATAAATTTTGATAAATTTCAAATTTAACCCCCTAAATCCTTGAATAATGAAGTGAGTTTGGATACAATTCCGCTCCCTTAATATAGTTAGGCTTGACCTGACGAGTTCTTTAGAAGGAAAAACATGGAAAAAATTCGTTTAAAATTGAAAGCTTACGATCATCGTGTACTTGATAG
>CAXNED010000142.1:0-3871 GCA_964201385.1 Sulfurimonadaceae bacterium
AGCGAATACCGCTTTGAGATAAACTATCTCTTTTAAGGATAAAAAATGACAGTTGGAAAAAAAATAACGATTCTTATCGTTGCGATATCATTTGTGTTGCTTTTGGGCGGTTTTTTTGTTTTAAACTACTTCAAATCGCAAATTATTGAGAGTACATATAAGACGATTCAGACTTCACTCGCCTCAAAGATTCAAGATAGAATGAGCGCAAAGTTTGATGTCGGTGTGACAAATGCCATCGCCATCGCAAATGACTCAAATATCGCAAATGCGCTTGTGCATGGTGATAGAGCGATTGCGATTGCCTCGATTGAGAAGATTAGCCAAAAATATAAAAATGAGACGAACTTTAAAAATATCAAGCTTCACATTCATGACAAAGATGTCAAATCTTTTTTAAGATCATGGGAGCCAGAGAAATTTGGAGATGACCTCAAGAGTTTTCGCGCTACGATTAACAAAGTCAAAGAGCAAAAGAGAGCGATGCATGCCATAGAAGTAGGGCAAGCTGGACTTACCATCAGGGGAATCGCTCCCGTGTTAAAGGATGGTGCGTATGTTGGTTCACTAGAGTTTATGCAAGCTTTTGAGTCAGTTGTCAAGCAGTTTCATAACGAAAAAGAGAACCTTTTGGTTCTTATGGATCAAAAACTGGTACATCTTGCAAAGCTGGCAGATACAACTAAAAGTGTCGGTGGGTACATACTCAGCCAAAAAACAGTCGATGATAAGTTTTTTATGGATGCTAAAAAAATAGAGATGGAGAAGCTTTTAGCACAGGGGTATCTGCTTGATGAGAGTTATTTTTACTCATTTGCAGAGATAAAAGATTTTGAGGGTAAGGCTATCGGTTTTTATCTCTTGGGTGCAAACAGAAGCGACGTGGACGCTACCATCAACCAAGCAAGCAGTATGATAAACAGTGCGTTGGCATTAATCATTATTTTGATTGTTGTGTTAACTGTTTCTATACTCTTAGCGATGAAAAGAGTGCTTCTTGCGCCTTTGGGAGAGTTTGAAAAAGGGCTTTTAGAGTTTTTCAGATATCTCAACAAAGAGACATCACAAGCAAGACTTATTGAGATTCATGGTGATGATGAGATAGCTCTTATGTCAAAAATTGTCGATGAAAATATTGTCAAAACACGTCAAAATATTGAGAGTGACAAGATGCTTATCGAGGGGGTAAAGCGTGTTGTTATTGCTATTGACAAAGGGCACCTGAACCAAAATGTAGAGTGCAGAACAAATAACGATGCGCTTGAAGAGCTCAAAGAAAACATCAACAAAATGCTTATTTCCTTACAGCAAAATATTTGTCGTGACTTAAACGAACTTGTTGCAACAATGAGTACTTTTGAAAAATCAGATTTTACTGCAAGAATCTCCAATGATGATGGAAAAGTTGCCAAAGCACTTAACAGCGTTGGCGACACTATCGCACACATGCTACGCCAGTCAAGCGGCAGTGCAAATCAGCTCTCTGAAAAGTCGCTACTTCTTAAAGAGAAGATGCAGTTTTTAAACAGTGAGTCTGCAAAACAGGCACGAAGACTTCAAGAGCTTACTCGTGTTATGGAAGATACGAACAACGCTATTGTTGAAGTTTCCCAAAAAACAAAACAGGTTGCGGCACAATCCTCCGATATCAAACATGTTGTCAGTGTCATCTCCGACATCGCCGACCAAACCAACCTCTTAGCACTTAATGCGGCTATCGAAGCGGCACGAGCAGGAGAGCATGGACGAGGTTTTGCCGTTGTTGCCGATGAGGTGCGCAAACTTGCAGAAAACACGCAAAAAAGTCTTCATGAGATTAATGTCAGCATAGAGACACTCTCGCAAGCAGTTCTTGAGATAGGCGAGGACATGCAAGCAAGAGTGAGCGATATCAACGAAGCAACAGACGCCATCATAGAAATCGACAAAACAACGTCAAGCAATGCACGCTATGTCAATGAGATAGAGGTCATCGCAGTAGAGCTAGATACAATGTCACAAAAAACACTCCAAGAGGTCAACTCAAAGAAGTTTTAGTCAAAGAGCCTTTTTCAAGCGCTTTGACTTTGTAACTTCTTCTATGTACCTCTGAGTAACCGTGCTTCTTTATCATCTCAACATGAAGCGCGGTGCCATACCCCTTATGCTTTTCAAACCCATACTCTGGGTATCTTTTTGCAAGTTCCACGATATCTCTATCATGCGTTACTTTGGCGAGGATGGAAGCAGCACTCACCTCTGGCACTTTGCCATCGGCTTGTACCATCGTTGTAACTCCACGTACACCAAAGCTTGTGTTTCCATCAAAGAGATACTCCGCAGAGGGAAGATTTTTCATAATCTCTTCAAGCCCTCTTTTAAGACAAAGCGATATTCCATCATCATCTATCTCTTTGGCAGAAAACTTTACTATATGGTAGGTTGCATTTTGGACGATTTGATCATAGAGCAATTCTCTTTTTTTAGGTGTGAGCTTTTTGGAGTCATCAAGCCCATCTATAAAACGATGCAAAACACACCCAGCCATCACCAAATCCCCCGCAAGCGGTCCACGCCCAGCCTCATCTATACCGCACAATTTTCCAAAATACTTCATATTAATCCCCAAGCGCCCAAATATCAAAAGGAACCATCTCCACATGGGAGAGCGGATGGCTCATGCTTCCCTCTGTACTCATTGTAACAACAGTCACCTTTTTTATCTGGTAGGTAAACAAAAATGCTTCTATGTTTTCCATCTTTTTAAAAAGTGTTCTCTCGTCCGCAAAAGGCATTCCTAAGACGATTTCGTCATGAGATGGCAGAAAAAAATCAATCCCATCATCGTAAAACGCTTCTTTGCCTGATTTTAAAAGCTCCAGATAGATCATATTTTCAAAGAGTTTGCTAAATTGCTTCTCTATAGTAAGTGCAGATTTTAAAGAGATGTCACAAAGATAGACTTTTCTTACCGCTTTTGGGTGGTTCACCTTGAGAAGTTGATGGATGTACCCTTTGGCACTCAGCGCATCAAAAGCAGCGTAAAGTTTATCTTTGGATACTTTTTGTGTCTGTTTGAGCCGCTCATAGATGGAGTAGGGCGAAATCTTTTGTGCCATCATTTTTGTGCAGAAGATGAGAATGTCGAGTTCGATAGCACTTAGTGCATTTTTGAGCATTTTTTGCAGATAGAGCGCGCGTTCATCAGCGCTGATTTTATGCATAGAGGGAAACCCTCCAAGCTTGAAAAAGTGGTTAAGTGCAGTGGAGTCGTATTTGTGCTCATACGACAAAAACTCCTCATAATCAAGCGGATAGAGCTTAAGTGTTGTCAAAAAGTCGAGTTCATAATGCGTTTCACAACAGAGGATAAGTTGCGCAACATGGATGCTCTTTATCTCTGGAGTGTAGTTGTCAAGAACAACTGTCTGGATTGCATTTTTTGTGCAAAAGGTATTTACAGCTTCACTCAGCTTCTCTTTGTCTATGCGCAAATCATTGCAGTCCATATAGAGATAACTGCTTTTTTTGAGACCCAAAAGGTAGTTTTTAACAACCTTTGTCTTTCCACTTTGCGTGATACCATTGATTTGGTAGCTTTTTTCTTCCAAAAATAGTTTTCTAAAGTGGAATTTTTCTAAACTGATATCGGTTTTATATAACTCTTCAAGTAAAATTTCCATGCTGCAATTTTATCATTTCCTTATTAAAAGGAAATAAATTTTGATAAATTTCAAATTTAGCCCCCTAAATCCTTGAATAATGAAGTGAGTTTGGATACAATTCCGCTCCCTTAATATAGTTAGGCTTGACCTGACGAGTTCTTTAGAAGGAAAAACATGGAAAAAATTCGTTTAAAATTGAAAGCTTACGATCATCGTGTACTTGATAG
>CAXNED010000143.1:0-3835 GCA_964201385.1 Sulfurimonadaceae bacterium
GTGGTGGACAGTGAGGGATTTGAACCCTCGGTAGGTTTCCCTACGCTACCTTTCCAAGGTAGTAGATTAAACCGCTCTCCCAACTGTCCTTTGTGGGGACGCAATTGTACATTTTCAAGGCTTAAGGAGACCTACATTAAGTCGCTGTAGTCATATTTTTGTAAATCTATATAGTACTTTTTGCCTATGGTTATGATTCTGGCATCCTCTTTTGCCAAGCGCTCAAACCTCTCTTTGATTCTGTTGCGCTCTTTTTTTGGAAAATCTATGCTTTTGAGGTATTTGTTTACAGAGATAAGCCGTCGTCCCTCTTGGGTTAGGGTTTCTTGGGCTTCTTCTTGTTCTGTTATCTCGCCCTCAATCATCTCTTGGGGGGCATGAAGCATAAATTTGGAGGAGATGACATTGATGATATTTTTGAGCTGTTCATCTTTCTCTTTATAAATGCACTCAATCTTTATCCGCTCTTCTATAAGCATCTGCTCTTTTTGGTCTCTTAGGCTTCTTGTCTCTTTTTCTAGTGTCTCTACTTTTTGCTGGAGCTTTTCATTCTGCTCTTCTAAAAACTTGTAGTAGCGATCAGGGGTTTGATGCGGTGTTTTTTGTGCGGTTGTTTTTTTTGTCAAAGGCTGTACACTCTCCTCTTTGTCAAGGATAACAAGTTTGATGCCATCTTCGACTACGCTTTGCAAAGAGCCTCTTCTTATGCGGTTGTGAATCGCCTCTTTAGATACTCCCAAAAGCTCCGCTGCATCATGGATGGTTACCTTTGACATAGTTCTCCCTATCTCATATTTTCAAAAACGAGCGGTGCTTCCCACTCCATGGAGCGGATAGTTGCGATAACTTTTTGCAAATCATCCAGTTTTGCCCCTTTTACTCTGATGGAGTCGCCCTCTATTTGAGCGGTAACTTTGAGTTTGAGGTTTTTTATCTCTGCTGTTATCTTTTTAGCCTCTTTGGACTCTATGTAGTCCACCACTTTATAGGTCGCTTTTCTTGTGTTGCCGCTTGCATTTTCAACCCTTACTTCCTCTAAAACTTTGGAAGAGAGGTTTTGTTTGAGGAGTTTTGTTATAACAACATCTTTGAGTGCGTCGAGTTTGTTATCGCTTGATGCGACTAACACTAACTGTTTTTCTTTCTCTTTAAAGTCAACTTCATAGGTTGTACCCTTAAAATCATAACGGTTTGCAACCTCTTTATCCACCGAATTTACCGCATTTTTAAAACTTTGCATATCAATCTTTGCGCTTATATCAAATGAGTACTCTTTTGCCATTTATCTTGCCTTTTATAACATAGTGTTTAATTATAACATAAAAGATGGTGTTAGTTAGAATGTCGGGCTTCCATCAAATCCAAACCCGAAACCGCCGCCAAAATTTGCAAAACTCGGATCCGTGTAGCCTAGCATTGCACTTCTTGCTCTTAGTTTTTCGATATCTGCTTTGCTTGAGATACCTTGCGGGCAGACAAGTGTGCATGCGTTGCAAAGGGTGCAGTCCCAAACGCCGTTTGTTTGGATGGTGTCTATCTTCTCTTTTGGGTTTTGCTCTCTTTTGTCACTCACGTAACGCAAAACTCTTGTTAGTGCAAATGGTCCTAAAAACTCCTCATTTACGGCATAAACAGGGCATGCGCTATAACATGAACCGCAAAGGATGCAGTCGCTTTGAAGTGCATTTCTCTGCTCATCCTCCACACCAAGCACCACGTCTTGGACAAAAGAGCTTTGGTACGCTTTTGCTTTTGCATTCATGGCGTACGCTTTGTCCATAGAAACTACCAAATCACGCAGGATGGGGACATTGCGCAGTGGTTCTACCACATCGCCCTCTTGAAGTTGGTAGGCGCATGCCAAAACCTCTTTGCCGTTTACTCGTACCGCACAGCTTCCGCACACACTGCTTCTGCATCCGCTGCTATACGCCAGTGTTGCATCCACGTTTGCCTTGAGCCAGTTCAGCGCCTCTAAAAGCGTTCTTCCCTCTGCCTCGTAAGAGACAAACGCATCTTCTCTTTTGATACTAATTTTCATAACGCACCACCCCATCTTTGCTCACAAGAGAGTTCGCTTCAAACCTTGCCTCACTTTGCGGCGCATCCACTCGAAAATGCGCACCTCTGCTCTCTTTTCTCTCAAGTGCGCAGAGCAAAATCAGCTCGCTTAGTTCTAACATGTTTGCAAACTCCAAAAACTCTGTTAGGTTTGTGTTATACTCTTTTGCTTTGTCGCTAACGCCCATTTTTGGTAGTGCGCTTTGCATCTCTCTTACTTTTGCAACTGCCTCTTGCATAGAGTTTTCTTCTCGCAAAATACCTACAGATTTATAAAAAATCTCGCCTAGTTCTTGGTGCGCTTGGTAAAAATTTATCTCATTTGTGCAGTTTTTTATCTCTTTGATTTTTGCTTCCCAAAACTCTTTTTGACTAGAACTCTTTGTAGATGGGATAACCTCTTTTGCATGACACGCCGCACTCTCTCCTGCTTTTTTTCCAAAAACAACGACTTCTAAAAGTGAATTGCCGCCTAGTCTGTTTGCTCCATGAACTCTCTGGTTTGCACACTCTCCTGAGGCAAAAAGCCCCGCTATGCTTGTTTGTGCGTTTGCATCCACCCATATGCCGCCCATGGTGTAGTGCGCCGCTGGTTTGATGGGGATGAGTTCATGGATGGGGTCAACACCCTCATAAAGTTTTGCAAGTTTTACCTCTTGGGGCAGTTCATGCTCTATAAACTCTTTGCCCAAATGGCGGATATCTAAAAAAACACTCTCGCCTTGAAGCATCTCTTCATGGATGGCTCGTGCTACCTCATCACGAGGGGCTAGTTCGTTTGTAAACCGCTCCCCTTTTGCGTTGAGCAGATAGCCTCCCGCACCTCTGGCGCTCTCTGAGATAAGGATGGAGGAGTTTTTCATCGCTGTTGGGTGAAACTGGATGAACTCCAAGTCACTGAGCATCGCTCCCGCTCTAAGTGCCGCAGCCACCCCGTCTCCGCTTGATGCAACGGAGTTGGTGGAGTGGTTGTGAAAAACTCTGCTGTATCCGCCCGTTGCAAGGATGACACTCTGGCTCTCATGTACCTCTACCTCACCGCTTCTTTTGTTTAAAACCAAAACACCGCTAACGTTTGTTTTGTTAGCGTCACCGTGTGTTAGCAAATCCAAAAAATGACGCTCGTTTAAAAACTCTATCCCCTCTGCCACGCATCTGTCATAAAGCGTGTGGAGTATCTTTAGTCCTGTATAGTCTTGCGCATAACAGGCTCTTGCGGCGGATGCTCCTCCGAGTTTTCGCTGTGCGATTTTGCCCTCTTTGGTTCTGCTAAAAGGCACACCCATGCCATCAAGCCATGCGAGTGCCTCTGGTGCACTTTGGCACAAAAACTCCACCGTGCTCTCTTTTGCCAGACCGTGTGAGGATTTGAGCGTGTTTTGGATATGAGCCATCACGCTGTCTTCCCCTGCATTGCCTAAAGCGGCATTGATGCCCCCTTGCGCCATGCACGTTTGGCTTCTTGTGGGGTACTCTTTGGTAATCACCGTTACCTTTGCTCCACTTTCATGTGCGCTAAGTGCGGCGACAAGTCCTGCCCCGCCTGCTCCTACTACGATAACACTATTTTTCATTTTGTCTGCCTATCTCTATGGTAAATTTCGCACTCTCTGGTATATTTTGAGCATAGATTTTGCCTTTGTGGTGCTGTTCTATGATACTTTTTGCCATGTAAAGCCCCAGTCCCGTACCGTTTTTTTCAAACTTTGTCGAAAAGTATGGGTCAAAAATCTTCTCTATGATATCTTTTTTGATTCCCTGAGCGTTGTCGCTT
>CAXNED010000144.1:0-3764 GCA_964201385.1 Sulfurimonadaceae bacterium
GTGTTAATGAGAATCAAATCGGCAGTTGTGATATCGTCCGTTGTCTCGTACCCCTCTTTTTCATGGAGTTCTGCGATGATATGCTCACTGTCACGTGAGTTCATAGCACAGCCAAGCGTCTCTAAAAATAGTTTTTTCGACACTGCGACTTCTTAGTTGATGATGTGTACTTGATACATATACTCACTATCTGAGAGCCCGTATCTTACTTCAGTCATATAAAAGCTCTTACCTTTTGCTTCAAAATGATCTTGAAGTTCTAGCAAATCTTTGTGTGAATTTTCTCTGTCAAAGTAGAAAATAACGCTCTCATCTTTCTCAACAGCAGCCTCAATCTTTGCTAATTCCGCTTTTTTTGGTTTTGCAGTAAGTTCAGTTCTTGCAAATTTTAAATCCATAATTAATCCTCAACTTTAGGGGTGCCCTATATTTTTTTTGCATTATAGTTGAACTCTACTAAAAATCCCATTAATGCTATTTTTATGCAACTTTGCTATAATGTCACTCTTCATAAAAAATTCCCACTTTTTTTATACACTGTTTTTTTATGATACCACCAAGATAAGGATAATTATGGAAAAAATTTTAGATATCGTTGACGCTATTGCCAATGAAAAAGGGCTAAAGCCTGAAAAAGTCACAGAAGCACTCAAAGGCGCATTTGTTCAAACTGCAAAGAGAGTTATCAACCCAAAATTTGCTTTTGAAGCAGTTATTAACAACCAAACAAAAACTATTGATATTATTCAAACGATTACAGTTGTGGCAGATAACGATGAGAGACTCCAAGACCCAGAGATTGCCCCTGCGTATATCTCTATCAAAGATGCACGTGAGTACGATGACCAAGTAGAACTTGATGACCAACTTCAAATCCCACATGAGCTTGAAGAGTATGGCAGAACGGGGGCTTCACATCTCCACCGCGAGATAGAGTACCATATCCAAAGACTTGTAGAAGATGAAGTTTTCAACAAATACAAATCTAAAATCGGCACACTTGTCACAGGCAGAGTAACACGCGTGGATCACCAAAATGCGACGTACATCGAAATCGACGAAATCCGTGCGGTACTTCCGATGAAAAACCGTATCAAAGGCGAGATTTTCAAAGTTGGAGACCACCTAAAAGCGGTTGTACGCCGTGTCGATATGAACAAAGAAAACGGCATCCAGATAGAACTCTCACGCACCTCTCCAAAGTTTTTGGAAGAGCTTTTGGCACTTGAAGTTCCTGAGATTTCAGATGGAACGGTTATCATAGAAAAAAGCGCACGTATCCCTGGTGAGAGAGCTAAAATAGCGCTCTTTAGCACACATCCACAAGTTGATGCAGTCGGTGCGACGGTCGGTGTCAAGGGTGTACGTATCAACGCTGTAAGCCAAGAGCTTATCGGCGAGAACATAGACTGTATAGAGTACACAACGATTCCTGAACTTTTTCTCTCAAGAATTATGAGCCCTGCTATCATCTCAGCTGTGGAAATCATAAGAGATGAGAACGGCGAAGCACAAAAAGCGATTATCACGCTTCCAGCAGATCAAAAATCAAAAGCTATCGGTAAAAACGGTATCAATATTCGTCTTGCTTCCATGCTTAGCGGACTCAATATCGAGCTAGTAGAAAACGATGCAAAAGCCCTACAAAAAGGCGAAATGCAAGAGTTAAGAGAGCAAAAAGAGGGTGTGGACGCACTTAAGGCGTTGTTTAACTAAACTACTGTGATGTTACGCACTAAAACGAACTCGTCCGTTTTAGTGGCATGGACTAAAGTCCCTACAACCCCCTAAAGCTACGAAAAACAAATTTTTCGAGATTAAATTAACCTCTCGTCATATAGGGATTTAATTTTAAAAGGATTAAATCCGCTATCATGTTACCCAACAGTGTCAAAAACGCCGTTATCATGAGTGTTCCCATGATGATGGGGTAATCACGGCTCATGGCACTCATGTAAAAGAGCTGTCCCATCCCCTCAATCCCAAAAATCGACTCCAAAATCACACTTCCACCGATAAGCCCTGGGAGGGATAATCCCAAAAGAGTGACTATCGGAGGTAGAAGATTTGGAAAAATGTAGTAGCGTAAAAGCTCTTTTTTTGTCAAACCACGAGAGAGCGCAAAGTAGTAATAGTCACTTTTGAGTATCTCTAGGGTGAGAGAGCGGATGTAGATAACCATGCTTCCAAGCCCTACAAATATCATAACGCCGATGGGCAAAACCAGATGCCACGCCATGTCAAGATAGTACGCAAACCCCTCTTTTGGCTCTATGGAGTGTAGACCTGAAATGGGAAAAAGCCCAAGCAAGAGCGCAAAAAAGATGATAAAAAGAAGTGCAAGATAAAACGACGGCATAGAAAAAGAGAGAAGCGAAATCTGGCGGATGATGTAGTCACTCTTTTTCTCAAAGTTAAGTGCCGCTTTGATACCTAAATAGAGCGAGAGTACAAAAACCGCTACGAGTGAGACAATGTTCATAACAAGTGTAACTGGCAGACGTTTGAGTATCTCAGCGCTGACATCTTGTCCTGAAACAAAAGAGATGCCAAAGTTGAGCGTCATGATGTTTACAACCCAGTCGGTATATTGCTCTAAAAGTGGCTTGTCAAGTCCATAAACGGCTTTGAGCGTGGCTATCGCCTCCTCTGTCATATTTGGGTTAAGCTCACCTGCTGCGAAAAAGCTGTTTGGCGCGGCATGAATCGCCAAAAAAGAGATGATGGAGATAAGAAAAAGCATAAATAGGATGTAAAATATTTTTTTAAGGAACTGTTTCATGGGGGAATTATACCAAATAAGAGGCTGAGTGAGAAATCTCAGCCTCTTTGAGAGAAAAAAACAGGAAGAAAAAAGATTAGAAGTTGTACGTTAGATAGATTTGAACGTCTGTTGTTTTTACATCTTCTACTTCTCTATCACCGTAGATAAGAGCTAAAGATGTAGCAAGAGGTCCAAATGTTTTTGAAGCAACAAGTGCAACTTCCGTAAGCTCTTCTTTTTCAAAAAGTGCTGAATCTGCACCAATGTCTGCATTATAGTAACCTAAAAGGAAGTCTACGCCTGCAAGTTTTTTCTCAGCAGAGAGTGCATAAGACTGAGCACCTACAGCAGAAACATAACCATAGTTCCACCACATTTCAGTATAGAGTTTTGACTGTCCACCAGCAGTTGCGATAGTGCCTGTTGCAGTATTTGCCACACCTAAAACGCCATCATCAGACACATCAGAGTATGCTGCCCTAAATGTAGCAACATCTTTCATCGCATAACCAACCATCGCTGCCCATGCACTTGTATCTTTTGTATCAACACCGATAACACCTGTTGTACCACCTATATTTGCTCTTTTGTCTAGGTCAGTATTTGCGTACTGCACACCAACACTTAACCCCTCAATTTTAGAGCATTTTGCATCCGCTTGAAGCCAATAAGCCTGTGCAAAGTCAACCATATCGTAGTACCATGCCTGAAGGGTAAGTGGTTTGAATGAGTTGTTTACTAAACCAAATGCGTATGTTCCCTGAGTACCAAAAGTCGAGAATGTTCCATCTGCTGCAACATAACCTGCTGCTGTTGCGCCAAGGTCATTTAAGTTGCCCGTACCGCCCTCACGCGTACTTGTTCTATCATCAGCAGAACCATTTGACTTGCCTATAAAAGTCGCTACCAAAGTAGTGCTTGGAATGCTTTGGTTGATTAAAACTCCCGCTTCAAAAGTGTTTTTATCAACACCCCACTTCTCTGTAAATGCCAAAGGTGT
>CAXNED010000145.1:0-3759 GCA_964201385.1 Sulfurimonadaceae bacterium
AGTCCCGTACCGTTTTTTTCAAACTTTGTCGAAAAGTATGGGTCAAAAATCTTCTCTATGATATCTTTTTTGATTCCCTGAGCGTTGTCGCTTATCTCAACCACACAAACATCCTTTTTGTCATAGCTTTTTATCACTATCTTGGCATCTGTTATGTTTTTTTCCTTTAACTGCTCTCTTGCGTTGTTTATGATGTTGAGGAGTGCTTGGAGGAACTCATTTTGAAAAAGTTTGAGCGTTGCATGTGAGTCAAGTTCTAAATGCAGGTTGATTTTTTCACTAAACAAGATATCTTCTAAAAGTTTGTACGCTTTTACTATCAAAACATTTAAATGGACATCTTCTTGAAGCTTGTTTGGTCTGTAAAAATCGCTAAAATCGGAGATAATGGCACTCAACTCTTGTGTTTGCGCTCCTATCTTTTTGAGTTTCTCTTCTAAAAGCACAAGAAACTTCTCCCGCTCTTTGGCATCGCTTAGGTCATACTCTTCAAGCTCTATCGCCATCAAAAGAGAGATTTGAAGTGCGGCGATGGAGCTAAGAGGCTGCCTCCATTGATGTGCGACCATGCTTATCATCTCGCCCATTTGTGCCAGTCTGGATTTGTGAAACATGTAGCTCTCTTTTTGCTGTATCTCTCGCACTGCTTCTTCTACTCTTCGCTGCAAACCTTCCTTGAGTATCTCTAGCTCTCTGTTCTTTTTATCTAAAAGATGCTGTCTGTACAAAAAGACAAAAAGTAGCAGTGCCGCTACACCCAAAATCTCTTTGATATAGGCAAATGAGACACTTTTTACATAGTTGATAGAGATCCAATGGTTAATCATCTTATCGATACCTGTCTTCTCTATCTCCTGCGCACCTTTTTCAAAGATGGTATAAAGGGGTGCCGCATCTCTCGCAACTCCAAAACGCATCCCTACCTTCTCCTCAAACTGTCCTGCAATCTTCAAATGTCCATTGGTAATGTTTTTAAAAGCGTAAGCGGTTGTTATGAGCGTATCGATGTATCCAAAGTATTTTCCATCTTCAACGCCAGCAAACCCCTCTTGAAGCGAGTTGACATACGAAATACGCAACTTTGGGTATCTTCTTTGAAGCTCATAGACAAATGGATTGTCTTTTATGGCTACAAAGTTTTTCTCTAAAGCACTGTTCATCTCTACTATGTAGTTTTGCGCTTTCTTTGTCACAACGACAAGGGGTTCGTAGTGGTAGGTGGAAGTGACATGTAGCGAGGCGTTGCACATAGACTCTGTTGCAATGGGTACTACATCGCATCTGCCCTCTCCCAGATTTTTGAGACACTCCTCCCAGCTTTTTGCAAAAACTGGACGAAAGGGGGTACTTATATGTTTTTGCAGCTCTTTTAAAAGCTCATCCCCGATACCTCTTAATTTACCATTTTCCTCAAAAGCAAGTGGTGCCAAAACATTTGGCGCACAGATGCGAATCTCTTTTTTCTCTTCAAGGTAGCTTCTCTCCTCAGGCGTGAGTACTACTCTTCTTGGGTTGAAAAGAGCCTTTTGGATGTCCACATCCGATTGTACAAGCCCCATCACTCTATAGATATCCAAAATCCTCTTCATCTTTGTTGTCTCTAGCATACCAAGAGGCATATCACCCACTAAAGCGAGTTTTTTCAACTCCTCTGCCTCAAAATGAAGTGCCTCTTTACTCTTTTGCAGTCCATTATACTTTTGGTAGATAAGCGCTACCGTTTCATCTATGTTTTCAAAAGCGTACTTCCAACCTTTGAGTGATGCTTCTTGAAACCTTGCGACTCTTTGCGGATGCTCAGTTGCCTCTTTTTGTGAGGTAAATAGGATATCGCTGTAAAAATCAAACCCCTTCTCTTTAGGCGAAAAACAGCGGTAAGATATGTTTCTCTCTTGTAGCAAAAAAGGCTCATTTGAACTATAACCAGCGTACAAATCGACCTCTTTGCCTAAAAGCTGCTCTAGGCTAAATGTATGTTTTTGAAAATCTATATTTTTCTCATCTATTTGCGCCGATTTTATCATCGCATAAACTGGTGCGCTCTCAATGGCATCTTCGGTCATCATAATCTTTTTATGTTCAAAATCTTTGATACTTTTTATCTCGGATGACTCAAGGGCGATGAGCGTGATGGGCGAGGATTGGAACACTGCACTTAGAAGCGAAATCTCTTTGCCTTTGGCAAAGTACCAGATAAGACTTGAGCGTCCAATGCCGTAAGTAGTTTTTTGGCTCAGCACATTTTCCACAACATCTACATCACTGCCATACTTTTTTATCTCGACATCAAAACCAGCGTCTTTGTAAAAACCTTTCTCTTTTGCCACGTAGTAGCCCGCAAACTGAAATTGGTCAAGCCATTGGAGTTGTAGAGAGACTTTTTCAAGCGGTTGTTGCGCAAACAGGGTGGTGATAAAGAGTAAAAAAAGTGTTATATATTTCATGTTTGGATTATACCACAAGAGCTAGTGCGTAGTACCGAGCAACTCTTAGAGTTCCAGCGATAAGCACAAACCAAACAAACCCAAGCCTAACAACCCCTGCCACAAGTGTTAGCGGGTCGCCGATAATGGGAAGCGGCGAGAGCAGAAGTGCGAGATAGCCATATTTGTGTCCGTACGTATAAGAGAGCGTGCCGATTTTGGATGCAAAGAGTTTTGTTTTGGTTCTTTCATAGAGCAAGTAGCCCAAAAAGTAGTTAGTTATGATGGCAAGGATGTTGCCGCTTGAAGCAAAGAAGAGTGCTTCATAAAGAGGCATGCCGCCCTTTAGCGCTGCAACAAAAGCAACTTCAGAGCTAAAGGGAAAAATGGTTGCGGCTAAAAAAGCCCACAAAAAAAGAGTTATTTCGATGGGAAGCACTCTAAAAATGTTTGGATATTTTTGACAACACCAGCGATAAGTTTCTCTCGTGCCTCGATGCTTGTCCATGCGATATGAGGTGTAATGTAGAGATTTTCATGGTTTTTTACATGTAGCAGCGGATGGTTCTCTCTCATAGGCTCTTGTGTCAAAACATCAAGCCCCACATAAATCTCTTTTGTATCGATAATGTGTGCAACCGCCTCTTCATCGACAATTCCGCCACGCCCAAGGTTTAGAACAACTGCCCCGTCTTTACACATGAGCAGTTGTTCATATCCTAAAAGATTGCGAGTTTTCTCATTTAGCGGTGCGTGGATGGAGATAATGTCGCTTGTTTTTAGCAGAGTATCAAGCTCTAGGCGCATATACTCTTGCGTGCTGTTTTGTCCGCTTGTTGAAGTGTAGCATACCTCTGCACCAAACGCCTCTGCCACCTTTGCGACATTGCGTCCTATCTCACCCAAACCTATGATACCCCATCGTTTGCCCTTTATCTCAAAAAAAGGGTGTGAAACATCAGTAAAGATAGGGCTTTTTGCGTAGGAGCCATTTTTGACATAGTTATCGTAATATCTGGAGTGACCAACAAGATAAAAGAGCATCGAAAATGTATGTTGTACAACAGAATCAGTCGAGTACCCAGAGACATTTTTTACTTCAATGCCTCTTTTTTTTGCCGCCTCTAAGTCGATGTTGTTTGTTCCAGTTGCTGCGACACAGATAAGTTTGAGCTTTGATGCCTCAGCCATAAGCGCATCGTCGATAACAACTTTGTTAGTAACGATAACATCAGCGTTAGTTATGCGCTCCTGCGCCTGCTCTGGTGATGTTGTTTGAAACACTTCTACCTCTCCAAATGCCCTAAAAGCACTCAAATCAGTATCGCCAAAAGTT
>CAXNED010000146.1:0-3758 GCA_964201385.1 Sulfurimonadaceae bacterium
TCTACCAAAAGATGCTCTCAGTTGAAAAAAGCAACGGCGTGGACGCATCATTTAAAGTTTTAACAGATATTTTACACGAAAAAGGGGTTTCATACGATGAGCTTATTATCTCTCTTCAAGATCAATAAAAACAAAAAACGCCATGAGCAAATGCATGATGAGATTATCAAAGTTCTCAAAGATGCAGCGGATGGAAAACTAAGCGGACGCATAACAGGCATACCAAATGACAACTCAAAAGAGGCGGCATTTGCGTGGAGCATCAACGATGCACTTGACCAGTTTGAGGCATTTATGCGTGATGTACAGACATCCATCGAGAGTGCGGCAAATGGCAAAACATACAGAAGCACGAACCCACAGGGTCTGCATGGCATCTTTCGTACAACATCCCAAAGGCTCAAACTCGCTATCTCCTCTATAGCTATGGGGTATGAAACACGCATCAAGGGTGCTCTCTCTGATGAGCTCTCACAACTAGGCGGAGGTGTAAGCGGTGGGCTTGGAATCATCCAAAAAGATATTGTTCTTTCACAAAACGGTTCCGATGAGATTTCACGTTTTTCTCAAAAAACAGCTGAACTCTCCTCGCAAAGTCTGGATGATGTTGATGCGATAAGCCTCAAACTCTCCACGCTACTAGAGTCTATCTCTGATTCACATGAAGTGATTATCCATCTTGAAGAGCGCTCACGTGAAATCTCCAATGTTGTCAATCTTATCAAAGATATAGCAGACCAGACAAATCTTCTTGCCCTCAATGCCGCCATCGAAGCGGCGCGTGCAGGAGAGCATGGGCGTGGATTTGCCGTGGTCGCTGATGAGGTGCGCAAACTTGCAGAACGCACCCAAAAAGCAACACATGAGATAGAAATCAACATCAAATCACTCCAACAAGAAGCAAGCGAAATGCGTACAAGTTCTGATAGTATCTCAGATATCGCCCAAGAGTCAAGCAACGTTATCCATGAGTTTCAGCAGACATTCTCCGAACTCAACTCGTATGCAGAAAAATCATCCCAAGTTGCCACAGCCATCAACAACCGCCTCTTTACAACTCTCGTCAAAGTAGACCACATCATCTTCAAATCAAGCGCGTACTCTGCCATACTTAACTCACACGCTGATAAGCATTTTGTTGACCATAAAAATTGCCGTATGGGTAAATGGTACGCAGGCGAAGGAGGCGAAAAATTCGGACACATGAAGAGCTTTAAAGAGATGGATAACGTTCACGCAACCGTTCATGATGCAGTTTTGAAAAATCTCGAATTTGTTAAAAGCCAAACAGTGTTAAAAGGCGATAGCCCAAAAATCATCTCTAAAAACTTTAGCGCAATGGAGCAAGCTTCCGATACGCTTTTCCACCAACTCGATAACATGGTGGAAGAGTATATAAAAAATAGATAATGTCATAAAATAGTCAAATACTTCGAACTATTTACCCAGCATTAACTAAGAATGCTTATCATTACACATCTCGATTATGTTCAACCCCTTTCATAGGAGAGATTTATAACCTATAAATTATTTTAATTATCCAGCCGTTCCCCCTTTTTGGCTTGGATAATTGTGCTAAACTTCTCTTTATGAAAATCATTTTAACAACACTCAACTCAAGATTTACACATACATCCATCGCCTTACGCTATCTTTATGCAAATTTGCAAGAGTTGCAATCAGATGCAATGATTACAGAGTTTAGCATCAATGATGCCGTGCAAAGCGTAGCGCAAAAACTACTACAACACAAACCCCAAATCATCGGCATTGGCGTCTATATCTGGAACGTCTCACAGGTTTATGAGCTCATACATATCATCAAAAAAGTTGCACCACAGACAAAAATCATTCTAGGCGGTCCAGAGGTCTCTCATGAGCCCTTTCGTGTCAATCTTGATGCGGCTGATTTTATCATTCAAGGCGAAGGAGATGAGGCTTTTTACGAACTCTGCAAAAAAATCCTCTCTTTAGAGACACCGAAAGAGAGAATCACCAAAATGAGCATGCCATCGCTCAAAAATATAGCACTTCCATACAGATACTACACAGATGATGATATCAAAAACCGCTATATCTACGTCGAAGCATCACGTGGATGCCCTTTTGAGTGCGAATTTTGTCTCTCCTCTATGGATGAGCGTGTAAGGGCGTTTGACCTTGATGCGCTTTTAGAAGAGTTTGAACTTCTTTGGCAAAGAGGGGCAAGAAACTTCAAGTTTATAGACAGAACTTTCAACCTCAACATCAAAACTGCCAACAGACTGCTTGACTTTTTTTTGGCAAAACCTGCTCCCTATTTCGCCCATTTTGAAGTTGTGCCAGACCATTTTCCAGAGTCGCTTAAAACAAAGATGAAGCTCTTTAGTGAGGGTGCATTACAGCTTGAGATAGGGATTCAAACACTCAACCCAGAGATTGCTGCAAACATCTCAAGACCACTTAAACTCGACAAAATCAAAGAGAACATCCGCTTTTTAGAAAACGAAACACACGCACACATCCATCTTGACCTTATTGTCGGATTACCAGGTGAAACACTGGAGAGTTTTGGTAAAAACCTTGATGAACTTGTAAGTTTAAGTAGCTGCGAGATACAAATCGGTATCCTCAAAAAACTCTCTGGAACTTACATAAACCGCCACGACATAGAGCATGGAATGGTTTATAGTGACATTCCTCCTTATGATGTTTTAAAGACTTCTAAGCTCTCGTTTGAAGAGATTGGAGTTATGAAACGGTTTTCAAGGTTTTGGGATTTAACTTACAACAGCGGCAACTTCAAAGAGAGCGTCAAACTTATCTGGCAAGAGGGGAGCGTCTTTGAAAACTTCTACGATTTTGGTATCTTGATGTATGCACAAACAGACGCAACATGGCAGATTTCGCTTCAAAGGTTGGGAGAACTTCTCTTTACCTACCTTTGTGAAGTGAAAAAACTCCCTCCAGAGTTTGTCGCAAAAACGATGCTCCAAGATATGATGAAACTCCAAGGCAGGGTTGTTCCACCCTACCTAAAACCATACACCCAAAACACTCCAGCTCCAAACAAAAAAGGGACAGCAGGTTTCAACAAAAGACAGCAAT
Organism: Sulfurimonadaceae bacterium; assembly: GCA_964201385.1. Taxonomy (GTDB): domain Bacteria; phylum Campylobacterota; class Campylobacteria; order Campylobacterales; family Sulfurimonadaceae; genus Sulfurimonas. The sequence continues at coordinate 3,088 of CAXNED010000146.1, forward strand.
AAAAGAGGAGAGTTTTTTGCTATAATCACTCCATGTTTCCATTAAAAGTACTTATACTCTCAGCACTATTTTTTGCAAGCGCCACCTCATCAAATGAGCCCTACGCTAACAAAGAACTTCTTGATGCAATAGCCGAAAAGCATAAGGTTTTTGCAAAAAAAAGGTTCTTTTTTCTTCAAGAAACACTTGATGGCGTCAAAGAGAAGAGTGACTTAGAGAAGCTAGAAGCCGTCAACAATTTTTTCAATGAAGTGCGCTACGGTTCGGATATGAAAGTGTATGGACAAAAAGATTATTGGGCAACACCGTGGGAGTTTTTAGGTAATGATATGGGCGATTGTGAAGACTATGTCATCAGCAAATATTTTGCTCTGAAGTACCTCAACATTGACTATAAAAAACTCTTTTTTACCTATGTACGCTCTACACAGTTTAAAGAACCACACATGGTTTTAACCTACTTTGAGACACCAAAAAGCGAACCGCTTATCTTGGATAACAATAACCGCAAAATATTTCCAACCTCACAAAGAACAGACTTAACGCCGATTTACAACTTTAATGGCGATGTGCTTGATGAAGTAGGAAAAAGCAATGAAAAATCACACAAAAAATGGGATGAGCTCAAGCTCAACATGCAAAGGAAAAAAATATGACACTCTTTAAACAGA
>CAXNED010000147.1:0-3726 GCA_964201385.1 Sulfurimonadaceae bacterium
CCCAGCGTTGAGCTAAGATGTCCACCATTTTTACTTACAACTCTTAGTATCTCATCTCGTATATTTTTACAAATTTTCTCTAACTCTTTTATTCTGTTTGGTTTTATATTCATAAATTATATCTACTCACTTAATGCTGCTCTTTTGACACGTTCAAATCTTTTTGCTATCTGCGCATCTATATTTCCTGCTTCGCTCATGGCTATAACGCCGCCTAAACTTACAGCACCATCTGAAACAATCTCCACATGTGCTAACGTGCCAAGTGCTTGAGAGATGGCACCGTGATCATTTGGGCTTACCCTAAGAACAATTTTGGAAGCACTTTGAAGCTCTTTGATAAGTTCTTGCGCTAAGAGTGTGGCAACTTTATGAGAATTTTCACTAAGCTCCACTTTGATTACCTCTTTTGAGATATCCAGCGCTGCACTCACAAGCTCCTCTTTGATGCGCTCAAGTGCTGCTTCAAACAAAGCCGCACTCTTATCAAGTTTTCCAATCGACACGCCGTATTGGACAATCGCCTCGGATATTTTTTTCTCCTCTTCCTTAAGAGCTCTCTCTTTGCCGCTCTCTATTCCAGCTGCGAATGACTCCTCTTTAACTTTTTTGAGCTCCTCTTTATGCTCATCACTCATACTCTCAAGTTTCATCTGTAGCTTGATAAAGTTAGATGACATCTCATCTGTTTTGTTGAGCAGAGATTCTATGAGAGAGTCTTTAGAGTTTTGACTCATCGCACTTGAATCCACCTCTCGCTCTTTAAAAGATGGTTTTGTTTCTGCAAAATCTTCTCTTGGAGCAAATGAAGTTGCAACAAACGCATCATCTGATTCTCCACCAAGGTTCAATACTTTAAAATTATATTTATCAACTTTATGCTGACTTTTCCCCTCGCTGCTGATAATATTTGCCATACTATCCTACCATCTCTTCTGATGAACTTCCCAGCTGAATTGTTCCTGTTTCTGCAAGAGCGTTGACAACTTCAACAATTTTTCTTTGTGCGCCCTCGACCTCTTTCATCTTCACAGCGCCCATAAACTGCATCTCTTCCTCAAACGCCTCTTTGGCTCTCTCACTCATAGCACCAAAGAACTTCTGCTTAAGATCCTCAGGCGCACTTTTGAGCCCCAACATCAAATCTGGCTTCTCGATAGCTTTAAGAATTTCAACGATAGCAGTTTTATCAAGTTTTGCAATATCTTCAAAAGTAAACATCATCTCTTTAATGAGGTTAGACATCTCTTCATCCCTCTCTTCAATCTTCGCAAGCGTCTCTTTAGAGGCTTTTGCACCAAGACGGTTAAAGATATCTGCAACTGCGCGCGGTCCACCGACTTCAACTTTATAAGAAGCAAGAGATTCAAGTTTGGACTCTAAAACAGCTGAAACTCTTTTGATAACCGATGGTGAGATATCGCCAAGTTTTGCCATTCTCATAGAGACTTCACTTCGCAAGTCATCAGGAAAATACTGGAGCGTATCTGCCGCTTCGGAAGGATCCATGTGCGCCAAAATAAGCGCAATCGTTTGAGGATGTTCGTTGATAATAAAGTCGGAGAGTTGCTGTGGCTTGATTTTTGAGAGGTAAGAGAAGTTTTGTGTCTCTTGCATGCTCTTTGAGAGTTTTTCTAAAATCTTTTTTGCCTCTTCTGGACCCAAAGTTCTGTAAAGAAGCTCTCGCGCATACTCCAAACCACCAGCCGTAATAAACTGACCAGATTGAAAAATAGCATAGAACTCCTCTAAAATTGCAGTTGCAACAGCTTTTTCAACACTTTTGTTTGTAGCGATGTGCTTTGAAACCTCTGTAATTGCTTCAACATTCATATTTGTAAATATAGCGGCTGTTACATCTTCACCTAATTGCATAAGTAAAATAGCAACCTTTTGCCCCATGCTCATCTCATCAAATTTAGCCTGCTGTATGGGAGTTAAATTCATATGCCTCTCCTTTTTCTACTGTTGTGTCTGCTCTTCTGTAAGGAGTGCTTGAAGGACAAGCGCCATTGCTTCTGGAGAATCATCAGCCATCCCTTTGATTTTCTCAAGCAACACTTCATATTTGAGCTCATCTTCGCTATATGCATCTCCAACACCAAGTTGCTCTTCCACCTTTTTACGCATTGATTGGACTTTTTCTACCAAATCTTCATCTTCATCGTTCTCAATAGATAAAATCGGCTTTCCAAGATCATCCTCTTCTTTGGATATCTCAAGCATTCTTTGTGCAAAAGGTGCAATAGCTTTTTTGTAAAGTATAAAGAGCAAAATAAGTACAAAAAGATACTTAAAGAGTTCAGAAAATGGCGCCAGATACGTTTGAGAAAATGCGATAACCTCATTGACTTTTGCTTTTGAGGGGTCAAGATCGCCTTTTTTGAACTGCAAGTTTTGCACACTAATCTGGTCGCCCCTTGCTTCGCTCATCCCGATAGAACGGCTTACAAGAGCGGTGAGTGCTTCCAAATCACTCTCGGAGAGCGCCTCATACTCCATCTCGCTTGTTGGTTTTCCATCCGCATCTGTTTTGTATTTGTACTTTCCATCTACCACAACTGCAGCCGTAATTCTTTTAATACGTGCAAACTCACTCTTTGTCGTAGAGACAGTTTTGCCTACCTCGTAGTTTGTTGTGCCCGTGTTTTTTTCATATTTTTCAGTTGTTTTGTTGTTTGCAAGTCCCTCTACAGGTCCGATGTTGCTCACAGTTCCAGGAACACCGCCCACCTCTTGAGGTGCAGAGCCATCTCTTTTTTCTTCACTAATCTGCTCACTTCTGACTACATTTTCTGGATCAAATGTCTCTGAAGTAGAGTTTTGGATAGAAAAATCATACTCCACACTTACCTGCGCAACCACTTTTTGTTCTCCACCAACAAAAGGAGAGACAACTTCAACAATCTTCTTTTGTCTCTTTTTTTCCTCTTTTGTTTTGTAGTTTTGTTGCACTACGGAGAGTTCGCTCATTTGCGCCATTTCATCATCATCACCGAGCGTCTCGCCATCACTATCTATAAGCATTACATTGGGTGGCGTGAGATTTGCTACTGCAGCAGAAACAAGATTTTTAATTCCCCTAATCTGTTTAGATGTGAGTTTTGCGCCATCCACAAGCCTTACCATAACAGAAGCTGTAGGCGCACTCTGCTTTTCAACAAAAAGCGTCTCTTTAGGAAGTGCTAGGCTGACACTCGCGCTCTCGATTGGAGCAAGAGCGTTGATGGTTCTTGAGAGTTCTCCCTCAAGTGCACGAAGATATTTTACATTTTGATCAAAACTTGTTGCACCAAACTCCTGTTTATCAAAGAGCTCAAATCCAACCCCTCTGTTTTTTGGAATCCCAAGCGATGCAACGGCTATGCGCTCTTTATAGACTACATTTTTTGGTACTTTGATGACATTGTTATCATGGATTTCATAAGTGATTTTATCTTTTTCAAGATGTTCAACGACTTTTGCAGCATCTTCAGCAGTAAGAGAGTCAAAAAGCACTTCATATTTACTTGCACCCTCATTTTTTGCTGTAAAAACAACTAAAAAAATAATAAATGCAACAATACCAACAACAGCAGAACCTATGATAAATTTTTGTTGCTTTGTGAGCTTATCATAGAGAACAACGAGTTGCGAAAAAAGTACCTTAAAATCCATCAACGTTCCATTTTATGATTGTAACAATATTTTAAACAGTTCAAAAAAACGACTATTTTGCTCATGCGT
>CAXNED010000148.1:0-3722 GCA_964201385.1 Sulfurimonadaceae bacterium
CCGCTAAAACCATATTTTGCACACAAATCTGTGTAATTTTTCCCTATTTGTATAGAATCTCTTTCAAAAACATCTGGACCTGCAATATAAATTTTTTTCACTCTTTGTAACCTTGTTTGATTTTTAAAACATCATACCATTTCTTTAAAAATAAACTCTTAAAATTAAGCCGTATTTCCGTAAAATCAAAGCTTATAATTCACAAAAAAAGAGACATACATGGGCAACACTCTCCAGCCAAAAAAAATTTACGCAAAGAGTGTTTTTTTGTGTTTTTTACTATCAAGCGCCCTGATTGGCGATGATTTTTCTTCTTCTAAGAGCTTTATAACTCCCAATTACTCTTTTAAAAACATTAGCATCAACACCTTGGATTGGAGTCAAAACACCCATGCCAAAACTCCAAAAGAAGATTTTTCCTACCTTGAGCTTGAAGGTGGCGCTGGCTGGGATTGGGGAGAATTTTATATGTTTTTTGACCTCGAAAACCCTTTGGCAAAATATAAGGACTCTTCTTCTGATGCCCAGCGTTTGGCCTTTAAACCTATTTTGGATATCAATTTATATCAAAAACTTGCCTTACATGTACACGATTATAATTTTCACTCCAATGCTTATTATATTCACAATTTGATTACGGGCATTTCTTACAAAATCACAAGCGATTTTGGTTTATGGATTCGCCCTTTTGTTGGTTCGCATTACCAAGAGAGCAGTTTTTACAGCGGCTACAATGGAGTTATGGCAGGTTGGACTTTTCACTATGCTTTTACTGTTTTAGAGCAAAAATTTTCTCTCGCACAATGGCATGAGATGACTTTTGCAAGAAACGAGCAAGACGGCTACGCCAACAAAAACGGCACGCAAGGCGCACTCTCTTTTTGGTGGCATCCCAACACAGCCATCACAACAGGCATCCAATACCGCTACGCCAAAAATGAGCTTGGATACCAAGAGCTTCAAGAAGGTTTTGTTTATAGTTTAAAATACAATTTTTAACTGATGTTAAAACGCAGCACAGTATCTATTTCTGCCACTCTCTTTGGCACGGTAAAGTTGCTCATCTGCTTCTTTGAGCAACTCCTCTTTGCTAGCCGTGCTCTCTTTTTCTTTAAACGCAACACCCGCACTTATGGTCACATAACCAGCTACAGAAGAAAACTTATGCTCTAATTGCAACTCTCTTACAGCCTCCACTAAAGAGCTGGCTATCTTTTTAGCCCCATCTTTGTCGCAGTTTTTAAGAACGACAACAAACTCTTCTCCGCCATATCTTGCCACAACATCAGCTGGGCGTTTGATGGTTTTTTTAAGAACACGGGCAACTTTTGTAAGTGCTTCATCTCCTTGCCAGTGTCCATAGTTGTCATTATAGGGCTTAAAGAAGTCGATATCCACCATGATGAGAGCCAAAGTACCGTTGTCTCTTTGCATCTCTTTATGTTTTTTCTCTAACGCCTCTTCAAAAAATCTTCTGTTTGATATCCCCGTGAGACTATCACACATCGAGAGCTCTTCAAGTTTGGCACTTTTGAGTTTGAGTTCTATGTGGTTTTTTACTCTTATTTTGACGATTGCAGGGTGAAAAGGCTTCTTGATATAGTCGATAGCTCCAAGATTCAGCCCATACTCTTCGTCTTTTTCACCTGTTTTTGCACTAACAAAAATGATAGGGATGTCTTTGGTATTGGAAGAAGCTTTAAGCTCTTTGCAGACATCATACCCACTCATAAGCGGCATTTCAATATCTAGCAAGATAAGGTCTGGTTTCTCTTTGGCACGTGCAAGTTCAAGAGCTCTCTTGCCATTATTTGCTATCTTGACTTTATAATTTTCTTTGAGTAAATCTGAGAGTATCGCTATATTTGCCGCCATATCATCAACCACCAAAATACTTGGCACATAAGTTTCATCTATCATATTTTCCACTCTTTCATAATGTTGTATGCTCCGTCATAATCGTAACTATCCATCGCGCGCACCCACTCTTCAAGCTCATGAGCGCTCACTTTTGGCTTGAGCATTGTAAAGAGAAGTTGTTGTTCTTGTAATTCTACCATCGTTCCCTCTTGGATATTCTTTAGCATAAGAGCAAAAAATATCTTTAAGTCCGCACCTTGGATTTTTACCTCTTTGGGGGTGTTCGAAGCAAGGTAATTTTTTATCGCATTTCCAGCCCTTTGCATCGCTTGACGTAGCTGCTCCGTCTCTTCTTTTGTTATCTCTTTTTGTGCCTTAAGGAGGGTGTCTATATCGGTGCTAAGGGTCGCTAATTCGTTTGCACCTACGTTGCCGCTTACTCCTTTGAGTGCATGGATTAACGACTTTGCCGCACTCTCTTTTTGCTCTAAGAGCTTTGGAAGCGCTGCAAACTCACCTTGCAGCTCCTCTAAAAATTTGGAAATTATTTTAACGTAAAGCGCATGGTTTTGACCTATGAGGCGCATTGCGTACTTTACATCCAAAACATTTTGTTGGGGCTGTGAAAGAGTTGTCTGCCTTGGAGTGGCTGTTTCAACTGTCGCATTAAAATACTTTGCAATGCACTTAAGCATTACATCGCTTTCAATGGGCTTTGAGAGATGTTCATTCATTCCCGCTTCAAGCGCTTTTGTTCTGTCTTCCACCATCGCCGCAGCAGTAAGAGCGATGATAGGAATCTCTTGGTTGTACCCACGGATGATTTTGCTCGCTTCGTAGCCACTCATGATAGGCATCTGGATATCCATAAGGATGATGTCATACGCATCTGGCTTTGCCAAAAACATCTCCACCGCCTCTTTTCCGTTGTTGGCTATATCTGGGGTTATACGCACTCTTTTGAGTATTTCTGTGACAACCTCTTGGTTTATCTCATAATCCTCAACAAGCAGAAGCTTCACATGGCTCAAATCAGGGTAAACATAAACCGCCTCTTGCATCTCTTCTTGTATCAAATCTGCTCTCTCCCACGATGCTACCCCGACATCTATGGCAAAGTAAAACTCAGAGCCGACACCCTCACTGCTTTTTACTTCAAGTTCTCCTCCCATGGCGCGAACAAGCCCAGCGGAGATGGAGAGTCCAAGACCTGTCCCGCCGTACTTTCTAGTGATAGAGCTATCGGCTTGCGAAAATGGCTGAAAAAGTTTTTGGAGCTGTTTTTCGCTCATTCCAATACCACTATCGCTCACACTAATATGCAGAGTCGCCTCTTTGTCGCTTTTTTTTGTAACATCCAAAGCAATGGTAACCGTGCCCTCTTTTGTAAATTTGATAGCATTACTCACAAGGTTGATAAAAATTTGTGTAAGCCTAAGTTCATCCCCGATGATGCTGTTTGGCAGATTTTGGGAAAACTCATACAAGAGCGAAATCCCTTTTTCATTCGCTTTTTGTTTAAACATCATCTTGAGTTTATTGATACTATTGCTCAGCTCAAACGCTTTGTGCTCAATCTCGATTTTAGAAGCCTCAATCTTTGAAAAATCCAAAATATCGTTGATAATATCAAGCAACAACCTAGAAGAACCCACTATCTTTTGGAGATAGTTTTTTTGTCTCGCATCGATATTTGTGCTCAATAAAATCTCACTAAACCCTAGAACTGCGTTCATCGGCGTGCGTATCTCATGGCTCATATTTGCCAAAAAGGCACTCTTCGAACTGTTGGCACGCTCAGCTTCCTCTTTTGCCACTTGCAGCGCTGCTTTTGCTTTTATCTCCTCTGTTACCTCACGCTG
>CAXNED010000149.1:0-3694 GCA_964201385.1 Sulfurimonadaceae bacterium
ATGTTTATCGCAAAATCAGCCGTTGATGGTGCGAGTGCGAGAAACTTAAACACAAGAGACTACAAAGCCTTTGACATGAACGGTACACGTGTAGGAGTAGGGCAGCTTGAGATGGTGGACATCTCTGTTTTAGAGAGCAGAATCCCAGAGCTTTTTGCAGATATGCAACTGATGAAAGAGGAAGATGGGCTTCATACTATCATCATTCTTTTAACAGACATCATGAAAGAGGGTTCACAGCTTCTCTGTTTGAGTGATGACGTTAGCAAAGTAGAAACCGCATTTAAAACTAAACTCCAAGAGAACCAAGCGTGGCTTGATGGCGTACTTAGCCGTAAAAAGCAGGTTATCCCGTTTTTACAACCGCAGTTTTGATTGATGTTACACACTAAAACGAACGCGTCCGTTTTAGTGGCAGGGACATATTTGTCCCTTGCAACCCCCTAAAGCTACCCGCATTTGCGGGAGAATTTTTACAACTCCTCCACTGGGCAAGGTCTTGCCAATAGATATCCTTGAAAATAGTCACATCCAAGCGACGTCAAGGTGTTAAACTGCTCTTGTGTTTCCACTCCCTCAGCGATAACTTCAAAGCCAAGTTCATTTCCCATCATCGTAATCGTTTTGATAATAGTCTCATCTGATTTATTTTTTCCAAGTCCAAATACAAAAGATTGGTCGATTTTAAGTTCGTCAACTTTTAAGTTTTTGAGATAAACCAAACTTGAGTACCCTGTTCCAAAATCATCTATCGAGATAGAAAAGCCAAACTCTCTAAGTTCTAAGATTTTTTGCATCGCTTCTTGTTGGTTTGCAACCAAAACACCCTCTGTGAGTTCGATTCTAAGGAGGGATGGTTTGATGTTTTTTCTCTCTACAAGCATTTTTATATTTGAGACAAAACGCTCTTCTTTGAACTGTATGGGGCTGACGTTAACCGACATACGCCACTCTTTTTTGAGCGCCTCACTGCTCCAAAGAACAAGTGTGTCTGTGGCACTCTCAAGCACAAAATCCCCAATCTCTTTGATAAGACCCGACTCCTCAGCAAGCGGTATAAACTCAGCAGGCGAGACAAATCCCGCAACGGGGCAGTTCCAACGTAAAAGCGCCTCTGTTCCCATGACGCGCTGCTCTTTGTCAAACTGTTTTTGAAAATAGAGCATCAGATGTCTGTTTATCACTGCTTCTTTAAGGCGTTGGAGCATCTCAAGACGAGATTTTGTCATGCCCTGAAGAGATTCATCATAAAAACGGATAGTGTTTTTTCCCTCTTTTTTTGCAGTTCGCATCGCATATTCTGCTTCATTTAAGAGTTTGTTTACACTCTCTTTGTGGTCTAAAAAGAGGACTATGCCTATACTGCACGTAAGATAGAGAGATTTTTCTGCTACCGCAAAAGGGACGTTGATACTCTCTTGAAGTTTTTGCGCACCATTTTTTGCCATAATAGCAGCTTCGTTTTCAACGCTTGAGAGATTTTCAAGTAAAATGAGAAACTTATCTCCACTGTGTCTTGCAACAAAAAACTCTTGATGCGTCATAACATTTAGTCTTTGTGCTATCTCTTTTAAGATAGCATCTCCTGTATTTTTATCTATCAAATCGTTAATATTTCTAAAGTCATCAAAGTCCAAAAAGAGAAGCGCACCATAGTTCAGATGTTTACCGCTGCTTAATAGTGCCTGTGTAAGATGCTGCTCAAATAGCCTTTGGTTTGGGATGTAGGTAAGCGTGTCGTAATATGAGAGCTGGTTAATCGCCTCTTTTTGGTTAAATGAGTTGACAGCAAAACCGACATCACCCGCCAACTCATCTATCATAGCGAGTTCCTCGTGGCTTAGTTCACTCTCTTGCGTAGTGCAGATAGATAAAACACCCAAAGCCTCTTTTGCGTGGTAATCTTTTTTGAGTGGCACGGCATAGACTTCTTTGAGCTTGTATTTGTGCATCCGCTCTCTACACGCAGATGTGAGTAGGGAGCTGTCTTGTTTCATATGAAGATGTGTGTTGGACGCAACTACTTTTTCTTCAAAAGTCAAAATTTGCAACTCTTCATCAAGACCAATAGAGGCTTTGACAACAAGTTCTCCCTCTTGCAAAAGAGAGATTTTCACGCTTGCAAATGTTGTGTTTTCATGCATGGAGAGAGCCGTTTTTTTGACAAGTTCTTCCACGCTTTGCGCTGTTATGAGGATTTGGTTACAGTCTGCCACGGTTCGAAGAATAGAGAAAAGATGTTTTTGCTGTGCGTAGGCAACTTCTAGCTCATTTTTTTGCTCATTCAAATCAGCAGTCTTTTTTCTCACCTCTTTTTGAAGGAGCGTTTTTTGCTCTACCTCTTGTCTGGTAAGTTTATTGACGGCAAAATAGACAACGATAAGGAGCAACAAGATAATACCCCACGTAAAGAGAGCAGTTTGGTAAAAACTCTTAAGAGCCTCTTTTGCTAGGCTGTCTATGGGGATTTTTATGCTTGTTACACCGCGTATATCTCCTATTTTATAGTCATAAGCGGTGTCGTACATCTTTAAAACCGAGGGAAGAACCTCCTCTCTTTTTCCATGACAAGCGATACAATACTGCTCTATAACAAGCGGTGCGGTGTAGTGCAAAATCTCTTGAGAGTTTTGTCTGATTTTTTTTATTTGGGCTTTTTCATTTTTCATTTTTTTGAAGTATTCTATAGCATCAAGTTCAAACTCATCAGCCATATTTTTAGGATTTCTTGGCACATCTGTGACATTTCTGATGGTTATCCCATCGCTTGAGAGTTCGGAAAATTTATCACTTATAAGAGTAGAAGCGTGTGCTGGTAGAAAGCCAACAGTTTTTTCATTTACTTCTAAACCGCTGTCTAAAAACTGCTGATGGTAAACATAGCGCATAGAGATAAAGTACTCTCTAAGCGATTCGCTTCTGGCAAAAGCGCGTACTTCGATAGCTTTTTGTGTGTGGTTATAGACATAAAGTGTTAAAAAGGAGTTCGCAACGACGATGAGTAGCGCAACGACCCAAAAAAGTTTTTTGTTAAGGTGAAAAGAGAGCATTTACCCCCCCCCTTACTGAAATTTACGTTCTAGTATAACACAAATCAGTTTTATCCACTATTTTTTATATGACGCAAAAAATGTTCCAACTATTACATTCTTTTCAGTTTCAATACTCTACAATACACAAAAAAAGTTTTGTGGGTATGGATGAGAGTAGATAAATTTTTAAACAGTGTAAACATTACAAAAAGACGCTCTGTTTCGCAAGATATGATAGAAAACGGTGTTGTGCTTGTCAATGGCGTCGTTGCAAAGGCTAGTAAAAATGTAGAGGTTGGTTCTATCATAACCATCAACTACCTTGAAGCACCAAAAAAGTACAGAGTGCTTCAAATCCCGACAGCCAAATCAACACCAAAAAGTTTGCAGGGCGAGTATATAGAGGAGATTGCATGAGTTACGATGAAGCAAAAAAAGCCTTTACTTCACTCTTTTTGCATGAGATGAACGATGAGGAGATGCGAGAGTTTTTGCTCTCTCTCACGCTTGATGCAAACACCTCGGTAGAGACTATTGCGGCGGCGGCGGCAGTGATGCGCTCTTTTGCGATTCCTCTTCCTATATCTGAAGTTTTGCGCCAAAAAGTCGTTGACATCGTTGGCACGGGCGGCGACAAAATAGGGAGCTTCAACATCTCCTCC
>CAXNED010000150.1:0-3675 GCA_964201385.1 Sulfurimonadaceae bacterium
AGTGAAGAGAAAGAGCATGAGGTGTTGTTACATGAAGATGGTAAATATTTTATCGCTTACGACCCGCTTGATGGTTCATCGCTCATTGATGTAAACCTTAGTGTTGGTTCTATCTTTGGAATCTATGAAAACGTATTTGGCGCAAAAAACATGGTTGCTTCATGTTACGTAGTTTTTGGTCCTCGTGTTGAGATGGTTTTTGCTCACAACAAGGTAAAACTTCACCTGCTTCAAGGCAAAGAGTTTGAGTTTGTCAAAGAGATTCGCTTAAATGAAAAAGGAAAACTCAACGCACCTGGTGGAACACAGCAAAACTGGAAACCTTACCATAAAGAGTTGGTGGACAGCTTCTTTGCAGAGGGGTACCGCCTCAGATACTCTGGCGGAATGGTTCCAGACTTGCATCAGATACTTCTTAAAGGCGGAGGGCTTTTTAGCTACCCTGCTACTTCAGATAAGCCTCTTGGCAAACTGCGCAAACTTTTTGAAGTTTTTCCTTTTGCTTTTATCTTTAAAAAAGCTGGTGGAGAGGCGATTGATGGAGCAAAAGATTTGATGGAACTCTCCCATACTAACATCCATGACACTTCGCCATGTTTTTTTGGTTCACGCTATGAGATACAAAGAGTAAAAGAAGTATATGCAAACAACTGATGCGCAAACGCTTGACAAATTTGAACTCTATCTTGAAGAGATGATAGAAAAACTTCAGAGTTGTCAGAAAGCCAAAGAGGTAAAGAGTTGCAGTAGTTGCTCCCTTTACTTTGAGTGTGAACTAAGAAGTAGTTATGTCAAAGCGGTTTATAACAGTATGTCCAAGGGAGATACTGGTGGATTTGAATTTTAAGGAGAAAAATTGAGTAAATATATAACAACCCCTATCTATTATGTAAATGGTGAAGCGCATATTGGACATGCTTATACAACTTTTATCGCCGATAGTGTGGCTAGATATGAGAAGCTAAAAGGTGAAGATACCTATTTTTTAACGGGTACTGATGAACATGGGCAAAAGATAGAGGAGTCTGCACAAAAAAATGGCAAAGCTACGCAAGCGTTTGCAGATGAGATAAGTGCAACTTTTAAAAATCTTTGGGATGAGTTTGGCATAAGCTATGATAAGTTTATCCGTACAACAGATGAAGCGCATAAAAAAGGCGTACAAAAAGCATTTGAGACGATGTACGCAAAAGGCGATATCTACAAAGATTTTTATGAGGGTCACTACTGTGTAAGCTGTGAGACTTTTTTTACTGAAACGCAACTTGTTGATGGGGAGTTTTGCCCTGATTGTGGGAGAAGTACCAATGTCATCAAAGAGGAGAGCTACTTTTTTAGACTCTCAAAATATGAAGATGCGCTTTTAAAGCATTATGCAGACAATCCTGATTTTATCATGCCGCGTTCTCGCGCAAATGAGGTCATCAACTTTGTAAAAGGCGGTTTGCGTGACCTCTCTGTGACAAGAACATCTTTTACATGGGGTGTTAAAATGCCTGAATCTATCAAGGACGATAAGCATGTTATGTATGTTTGGCTTGATGCTCTTATGAACTACATAACCGCTCTTGGATATGGAACAGATGAAGCAAATATGCGTTATTGGCCAGCTTCTGTACAGCTTGTCGGTAAAGACATTCTTCGTTTCCATGCTATCTACTGGCCTGCATTTTTGATGAGTCTTGATTTGCCTCTTCCAAAGCAGATTGGTGCACATGGTTGGTGGACGAGAGATGGCGAGAAAATGAGCAAATCAAAAGGCAATGTTATCTCTCCAAAACAGGTTTCGGATGCTTATGGTGTTGAAAATTTGAGATATTTTATGCTTAGAGAAGTTCCTTTTGGACAAGATGGCGATTTTTCTCAAAGAGCTTTTATAGACAGAATCAACTCTGAACTTAGCAACGATTTGGGAAATCTTCTTAACCGAATCATCGGAATGAGCGGTAAATACTCTGATTTTGAGATAGATAGCGTGGATGTACTCAAGTACCATCAAAAAGAGATTGATGCCATGAACCTTGTTTTGGATTCACTGGATGCCTATATGCAAAATCTACAGACACATAGATATCTTGAAGAGTTATGGAGACTCTTTTCCATCGGAAATAAAGCCATAGAAGAGCATGCTCCGTGGGTTAAGATGAAGGAAGAGAGAAAAGATGAGGCACTTGCAACAGTCGCACTTGTGGCAAACATACTAGCAAAAGCCGCGATTATGTTGCACGCTATCATGCCTAAAACTACAGACATCATCGCAGATACATTAAGCTTTAACATAGATAATGCAAGCTATAAAGAGCTTGTTGTTGAGAAAAAATTACTAAAACTATTTAATATCAAACAGACACCACCTCTCTTCCCTCGCATAGAAGAGCCACTTATGCCAGAAGCTCCGCTTGCACATCCAAATGGCGCAAAAGAGGAGACTAAAGCGGTTAAAGAGTGCGCAAAGGAGCAAGATAACCTTATAGAAATCGGTCAGTTTTTCCAAACTTCTCTCAAAGTTGGTATCGTGGTGGAAGCTGAGATTGTTCCAAAAAGCAGCAAACTTTTAAAGCTTAAAGTGGATTTGGGCGAAGAGAGTCCAAGACAGGTGGTAGCGGGCATAAGAGAGTTTTACACTCCAGAATCCCTCATAAACACCCATGTTTGCGTCGTTGCAAACTTAAAACCTGCAAAACTTATGGGTATGCTCTCCGAGGGTATGCTTCTTGCGGCAAAGGATGAAGAGGGGTTGTGTCTAGTAAGACCTGAAAAACCTAAAAAAGCAGGCACGCCTATTGGATGAGACTTGAAAATTTTCTAGCGCTTACGCAGACCACCCTTGTCAATGAGCCTTATGTACATAGTTTTGAAAATATAGTTTTTGAAGCACATAGGGTCAAGCGAGGAGACCTTTTTTTTGCATATTCCCAAGAAGAGATTGGAATGGCTGTTTCAAATGGCGCTTATGGGGTTATTTTTGACAAGCCCACACAGATAAGCGATAATGAAATCGCTTGGATTAAAGCAAATAGCCTTGATGAAGCACTTAAAAAGCTGATTCGTTTTAAGAGTATAGAAAAAGAGATAGTAGCGTATGCGTGTAATGAGATTATTTTTAAACTCTCTTTACAAGTCATCACTCCATCAAATTTCTTGAGCATTTTTGGAGATTTAAAATCGATTTTCAAAGCCCTTTTAGATGCAGAGGACAGAACAACCCTCCTCTTTTGCCCTGCCCTTGTGTATAAAGAGATGTTTGCTGTTGTAAAAAAAATGCCGCATCCGCCTTATGCCCCCATTGAGATTATCGAGCAGACGCTTTTTGAAACATCTTTTATCTATGATAATGTTTTTTACGAAAGACAGCTCATCTCTCCTTTTTTTATTCCCTATCTTGAAGAGTTGCTGCATCTTTATAAAATACTCAAAATAGAGTATAAACTCAGAAAATTCACGCCTATCGAGCATTTTGAACCTATTTTTATCAATAAAAAGTTTGAGATAAAGAGCTTTGGTACAAGTGATAAAGTCCTTATTTTTGAGCCAAATAGCCAACTCATCGATGCGCAAATCTCGTTTTTGCAGCGCCATGCTTCATGGGCAAATACTATTTTTATACTCCCAAAACATATCGAAATAGAAAATAGCCAAAAGAATTTTAGTTATAAAAATGAAAAAGAGATTATT
>CAXNED010000151.1:0-3631 GCA_964201385.1 Sulfurimonadaceae bacterium
TCTTTGATAAATTTGATAAGTTTTATCATATTTTTTGCATTTGGTTGCGCTTCTGGGGAGAGACCACTGAGCGGTTCTGTATGAAAACCATATCTTTGCGAAAGATAGGAAAATGCGTTGTGGTTGACAATAATCGTATCTAATTTGCACTCTTTAAGAGCTGTTTTGTATGCGGTATCGAGGCTTTGGAGCATCGCTACATAGGCGTCTCTGTTTTTCTCATACAACGCTCTGTTTTTTGGAAAGAGTGCAATAAGCTCTTTTGCAATCTGTTCTGCTGCTAGTATCATATTTAATGGGTCTTGCCAGTAGTGCGGGTCAATGCTGTTGCCTTCATGATTGTGCCCATGTTTATGTACATCGCCATGATTTTCATGCTTTGCGCTAAGCTCTCTTAGGTGCACAAACGAGCTTATATTGACTGCTTTTTTTTGAAACGAAAACCCCTTAATCCAAGGCTCTAAACCCGCGCCACTATAAAGAACCAAATCACTTTGTGCTATTTTTGCCACCTGCTTTGGTGTTGGCTCATAGCTGTGTGCATCCACACCAAAGGGGAGAATCATAAAAGTTTGCGCACTCTCGCCCGCTATATTTTTAGCGATATCATAAAGAGAAAAAGTGCTTGCTGCGATGGTCGGTTTTTGCTGTGGTTCTTGTGCATACAGCGCAAAACAAGAGAGAAAAACCAATAAAAAAAGTGATACAATCGAATTTTTTAAGCCCATGCATGCCCCTGAAACATTTTTGAAATTATAGCTTATTTTACAAAAATTAGTTTTTTTGGGTATAATTCGCCACTTTTTACATAGGCTATTGCCTTCAAGGATAGAGAATGACAGCTAGTTTTTTGCTTATTGTCCAAATAGTTTTAGTAGTAATGCTTGTGATAGCAGTACTCCTACAGAAAAGCTCAAGCATCGGTCTTGGCGCATATAGCGGCTCAAATGAGTCAGTTTTTGGAGCAAAAGGACCTGCTAGTTTTTTAGCAAAAACAACTTTTACCATAGGGTTTTTATTTGTCATCAACACACTGGCACTTGGGTACATGTACGCTTCTACGGCGGCTGAATCTGTTGTGGACAACATTGTTGAAAAAACAGATATCGCGGCACCTTCAACAGCGCTTCCTGCTGCAACAAAAGTAGAAGCACCTGTGGTAGCGGCTCCAACTACGCAAGAGCAAAACAGTTCTACAGAGACCAATTCTACGACAAAACAGTAGTTGCATTTTTTTGCAGCTACACTCCCCTAAATTTTTCTTTTAAATATTTTCTCGCTACAATACGCCACTATTTTTTACATTGCAAAGGAACGATATGCTAAACGAATTATTCGACGAGTGTGAAACAAAAATGAAGACGAGTGTGAACCACATGCTACGAGATTTTAAAACACTTAGAACAGGTAAGGTAACGACATCTGTTTTGGATAACGTGAAAATTGACTACTATGGGACAATGACTGCGCTTGATCAGGTTGGCTCTATCATAGCAACAGATGCAACGACGATTGTTGTCAATCCATGGGAAAAAAATCTCCTAAACCTAATCGATAGCGCTATTTCCAAAGCAAATGTAGGTGCAACTCCAAACAATGACGGTGTTCAAATCAAACTTTTCTTTCCTGCCATGACGGTTGAGCAGAGACAAGAGTCTGTCAAGCAGATGAAGGGCATGGGAGAGCATGCAAAAGTTGCCATCAGAAATGATAGAAAAAATGCAAATGACAAAGTAAAAAAACTTGAAAAAGACAAAGAAGTGACGATAGATGAGTCAAAATCTGCGCAAGATAACATCCAAAAAATAACTGACAAATTTATTGCAGAAATCGACTCTATCTTAAAGAGCAAAGAAGCTGAGATACTAAAGGTTTAATATGGATGTCAAAAAAATATATATGGATGCGGATGCTCTTTTAGAGGGGCATTTTAAACTTAGCAGCGGCAACCACTCACAGTTTTATCTTCAATCTGCTAAAGTTTTGGAAGACCCAAAAACTGCAAAACTTCTTGCAGATGCACTTGCAAAGCAGATAAAAGAGAGTGGTTTAGAAGTGGACACTGTCTGCGCACCAGCTCTTGGCGGCTTGATAGCGGGTTTTGCTCTGGCAACTGCGCTTGATGTTCGCTCTATCTTTGCTGAGAGAGTAAATGGCGAAATGTCCATCCGCCGTGGGTTTGAAGTCAAAAAAGGCGAGAGAGTTTTGATGTGCGAGGACATCATTACAACTGGTGGTTCTGCTATGGAAGCGGCTGCGGTTGTAAAAAGCCTTGGCGGGGAGATAGTAGGTGTTGCGGCTCTTGCAAACCGTGGTTTTTGTAAACGCCAAAACAGCGATGTTACGACAAAACCTAACTGTAAACTCCCGCAAGATGTTCCATTTTTTGCACTTGCAGACTTTACATTTGAGATGTATGCACCTGAGGATTGCCCTATGTGCAAAGCAGGCAGCGAGGCAGTGAAACCTGGCTCTCGAGGAAACTAAGCAGCCGTTTTGAGAGTACCATTTTTGAAACTGTTGCTTCTTTTTTCTCTCTTTGTATCTTCTCTCTTTGCAAGCGAAGATGCACAACTCCAAAAGATGGTTGGCAGGATGCTTCTTGTCGGGTTTGCCGATGAGAGTATCAACGAAAAAAGCCAAATCGTGGGGCAGATACAGAAGTACGACCTCGGCGGTGTTATATTATTTGACCGCTTTTATGACGATAGAGATAGAACCAAAAATATAAGCTCCCCAGCACAGCTCCAAAAACTTACCGCATCACTCAAATCATTTTCAAAAAAACCGCTTCTTATTTCGGTCGATCAAGAGGGTGGCAGAGTTGCACGACTAAGCCCAAAATATGGTTTTGAAGCAACGCCATCAGCTTCAAGAGTTGCACAACTTGACGCTTATATGGCAACACATGTCTATAATGCACTGGCAAGAACACTTGTTCATAACGGCATCAACTGTAACTTTGCACCTGTCGTTGACTTGGAGACAAACCCCAACAACAAGGTTATCTCAGGGCTTGGACGCTCTTATGGGAGCTTGAGTAAAGAGGTTGTCATGTACGCAAAGATAATGATGACCTCTCTTAAAAACAACAATGTCATCAGCGTGTTGAAGCATTTCCCTGGGCATGGCTCTTCGCTTGGGGATTCCCATGAAGGATTTGTGGATATCAGTAACACATGGAGCAAAGAGGAGCTTGAGCCATACAGAGAGCTTATCGGTTCAGGTGATGCTGCGATGATTATGAGTGCGCATGTCTTTAACTCCAACCTTGATGCTACCTACCCTGCGACACTTTCACACAATGTCAACACAATACTACTAAGGGATGAGCTGGGTTTTAAGGGTGTTTTAGTGAGCGATGATTTGCAGATGAAGGCACTGACAAGCCGCTATACGCTTGAAGAGATTGTGACACTCTCCATCAACTCTGGTGTTGATATGCTTCTTTTTGGTAACCAACTTGCTTCACAAGATATCGACGAGCTTGTAGCCGTTATCGTCTCTGGGGTTAAAAAAGGGAGTATCTCTTTGGAGAGAATCAAAGAGTCCAATGAGCGTATAGAAAAACTACTCCAAAGTTACAAGTTCTAACGATGCAAAGTGCTTTTTCCACGCTTGATTGGCTTGT
>CAXNED010000152.1:0-3570 GCA_964201385.1 Sulfurimonadaceae bacterium
ATCTCTGGTCAAGTCGAGAAACAGGCGTTAAACATGTCTGCAATCGTCATGTTTTTAATCTTTGTCGGGGCAACTCTTGGTATCACTTACTGGGCCGCAAAAAAGACAAAGAGCGCAAAAGATTTCTACACAGCGGGTGGAGGAATCACGGGCTTTCAAAACGGTATGGCGATAGCGGGCGACTACATGTCTGCTGCTTCGTTTTTAGGAATCTCTGGTCTTGTTTACATGAAAGGTTACGACGGTCTTATCTACTCAATCGGGTTTTTAGTTGGTTGGCCAGTTATCCTTTTCCTTATCGCAGAGCCTCTTAGAAACTTGGGAAAATACACTTTTGCCGATGTTGCGTCATACAGACTTCAGCAAACGCCTATCCGTACTTTAGCGGCATCTGGTTCTATCGCAACGGTTATCTTGTATCTAATCGCACAGATGGTTGGTTCTGGAAAACTTATACAACTTCTTTTTGGTCTCTCGTATGAGATGGCGGTTGTGCTAGTCGGTGTTCTTATGATTCTATACGTTGCGTTTGGCGGTATGCTTGCAACGACTTGGGTTCAAATCATCAAAGCATTCTTGCTACTTTCAGGTGCAACATTTATGGCAATCGCTGTTATGGCTCACTATGATTTCAACTTCGGTTTACTTTTCCAACACGCAACAGAGCTTAAAGGCAGTGTGGCTATCATGAGCCCTGGTGGACTTGTAAGCGACCCTATCTCGGCGATTTCACTTGCGATTGCTCTTATGTTTGGAACGGCTGGTCTTCCACACATCTTGATGAGATTTTTCACGGTAAATGATGCAAAAGAGGCTCGTAAATCAGTTTTCTATGCAACAGGATTTATCGGGTATTTCTATATCCTTACATTTATCATCGGTTTTGGTGCTATCGTTATGGTATTCCAAAAACCTGAGTATTTGGATGCGGCTAAACACGCTGTAAGCGGCGGATATCCAATCCTTGGCGGAAGCAACATGGCGGCTATCCACTTAAGTCATGCAGTGGGCGGCGACTTCTTCTTAGGATTTATCTCGGCAGTTGCGTTTGCTACTATCTTAGCGGTTGTTTCTGGTCTTACACTTGCAGGTGCATCGGCAATCAGCCACGACCTTTATGCTTCGGTATTTAGAAAAGGCAGAGTTGACTCTATGATGGAGATGAGAGTTTCTAAAATGGCTACCATCGCTCTTGGTATCATCGCTATCATTGTTGGTATCGCATTTGAGAACCAAAATATTGCGTTTGTTGTCGGTCTTGCTTTTGCTATCGCTGCATCTGCAAACTTCCCGATTCTTGTACTTTCAATGTACTGGAGAAGATTAACAACTCGTGGTGCGGTTATCGGTGGTGCGCTTGGTCTTGGAAGTGCGGTACTTCTTGTGATTTTAAGCCCTGTTGTCTGGGTAAGTATCCTTGGAAACAAAACGGCTATTTTCCCTTATGAGTACCCAGCGTTATTCTCTGTAACGCTTGCGTTTGTTGGAACTTGGTTCTTCTCTATCACAGACAAGTCACAAAATGCTAAGGATGAGCAAGAGAAGTTTGATGCGCAGTTTATCAGAGCACAAACAGGCATCGGCGCAGAGGGAGCATCTAGTCATTAACATCTTAAATCTCGAAAAACTTGTTTTTCGTAGCTTTAGGGGGTCGCAAGGGACAAATTGTCCCTGCCACTAAAACGGACGTGTTCGTTTTAGTGATTAACATCAAACGAAACGAAGGAAATTTTTTGTGAGCATACGAGATCAAAGAAAACTAATCGAATCTATCCATCCATTTGGGCTTTTGAGCAAAGAGAGCATGGATGCTCTGATGCAAAAAATCGACATCGCCTACTACCCAAGCAAGACCCTTCTTATCTCCCCATCCATCTCCTCTATCGCATTTTATATCATCATTAAAGGCTCTGTGACTGAGTACATAGAAGATGAAGTCCACGATGTGTATGGTGCGGGCGATAGTTTTGATGCGGATGCGCTTATCTATGAGGATACAAAAGCAAAGTTTGTTGTTGATGAGGACCTTATCTGCTACGAGATAAAAAAAGAGGATTTTTTAGATTTGATGCAGGACAAAAAAGTTCAAAGCTACTTTTTGCAAGATTTCATCTCACGCCATCAGCAGCTCAAAGAGTATGAACAGCAAAGCGAGCTCTCGCCGTTTCTTATCGCACGAGTCTCTGACATCTTTTTGCATCCAGCATGCGTTGTAGATGCGCACATCAGCATCCTTGAAGCACTCCAAAGGCTCCAAGAGCTCCGCGCTAAAGTTATCATCGTCAAAGAGGATGATGCGTACTCCATCGTAACAGACACCAACCTACGAGAACGTGTGCTTATGGGGGAGAATGACATAAGCAAACCCATAGCCTCCATCGCATCGAAAAACCTTATCACTATCGATAAAGAGGATTTTTTATTTAACGCTCTTTTGCTTATGACACACAACGGTATCAAACGCGTTGTTGTGCTTGAGCATGAGAAGATTGTTGGGGTCTTAGAGCAGATAGATTTGCTAAGCTATTTTGCAAGCCACTCACACCTTGTTGCCGTGCAGATAGACAAGGCCCAGACACTTGAAGACCTCAAAGCGCTTGAGCAAGATTTTAGAAATCTCATCGTCACGCTCCGTGCAAAAGGGGTAAAAGTCCGCTATATCACAAAGCTCATCGCAACGCTCAACTTTAAAATCTACAAAAAAGTCTTTGCGATGTGCGTGAGTGAGGAGCTACGAGACAAATGTGCGCTTATCGTTATGGGAAGTGAGGGCAGAGAAGACCAGACACTCAGAAGCGATCAGGACAATGCGCTCATTATCAAAAACGGTGTCGATAAAGAACTCTTTAGTGAGCCGATGATGCGTCTCAATAACTACTTGTTAGAACTTGGTTTTCCAAAATGCAGCGGCAATGTGATGGTAAGTAACGAGTTTTGGCGAAGAGATGTGACTTCCTATAAGGAGCTTATCGAGAAGTGGACATACGATATGAATGAAGAGAGTGTGCAAAACCTCAGTATCTTTTTAGATGCGAAGTGTGTTGCGGGGGATTGTGAACTGCTTCATGAACTCACAGAGTATCTCCATGGCAAGTTTCATGCAAGAGATGATGTTTTAGCACACATTGCAAAAGCGGTTCTCAACTTTGAAACACCGCTCACGCTTTTCTCTGGTTTTGTGCTTGAGAAGGAGTACAACAACAAACTTGACCTCAAAAAAGGGGGCATTTTTGCCCTCGTGCATGGTGTAAGAACGCTTAGCCTGCAGTACGAGATAAAAGCGACCAACACAACAGAGCGCATCAAGGAGCTTAACAACCTTGGCGTGATAGACAAAACTTTTGCGACGGAGCTTATCGAGAGTTTTGACACACTCAGCTCCGTGCGCCTCAAAGCGATGCTTGAAGCAAAAACCATAGAAGAAGCAAACTTTATCAACCCAAGAACGTTGGAGAAAAACCAGAGAGATTTGCTCAAAGACAGTTTTAAAATCATCAACAAGTTCAAAAAGTTTATGACCTTTCACTTTCACTTAAATATGGTCGTATAAAGATGTTTGGTTTTATCTCA
>CAXNED010000153.1:0-3490 GCA_964201385.1 Sulfurimonadaceae bacterium
GTTGAATAAATGGTAGAGAGATACGCAAGAGAAGAGATGAGTTCAAAATGGACGATGCAAGCAAAATATCAAGCTTGGCTCGATGTAGAAAAAGCGGTTGTAAAAGCTTGGAACAAACTGGGGCTTATCCCTGATGAGGACGCTAAGAAGATAGTTGAAAATGCAGGTTTTGACATAAAAAGGATAGACGAGATAGAAGCTATAACTCGTCACGACCTTATAGCGTTCACGACAAGCGTCTCTGAAACGCTAGGAGAAGAGAGCAGATGGTTTCACTATGGCATGACAAGTTCCGACACGGTAGACACTGCCGTAGCACTTCAGATGAAAAGCTCATTGGAACTTATCATCAAAGATGTGAAGATGGTTATGGAATCCATCAAAAAAAGAGCTTACGAACATAAGATGACTTTGATGGTAGGACGTAGCCACGGTATCCATGGTGAGCCTATAACATTTGGTCTTGTGTTAGCTGTTTGGTATGATGAGATGGCTAGACATTTGGAGAACTTAGAGCAGACATTCAATGTCATCTGTGTCGGACAAGTGAGCGGGGCGATGGGTAACTTCGCTCACGCTCCGCTTGAGCTTGAAGAGTACACATGTAAAGAACTCGGTCTCAGACCTGCACCTGCATCTAACCAAGTTATACAAAGAGACAGATACGCAAGACTTGCGACTGCGTTAGCACTCTTAGCTAGCTCCATAGAAAAGTTCGCTGTTCAAATCCGCCACTGGCAAAGAACAGAGGTTTATGAGTGTGAAGAGTATTTTGCAAAAGGGCAAAAAGGCTCATCTGCAATGCCTCATAAACGCAATCCGATACTAACAGAAAACATAACAGGGCTTGCTCGTATGATAAGAGCCTATGCGATACCTGCTATGGAAAATGTCGCGCTTTGGCACGAGAGAGATATTAGCCACTCTTCAACAGAGAGATTTTGGCTTCCAGACAGTTTTATAACAAGCGATTTTATGTTACACCGCATGAACAATGTTATAGCGAACCTAACAGTTTATCCGCAAAACATGATGAAAAATCTAAACCTAACAGGCGGCTTGGTATTTTCCCAAAGAGTTCTTTTGGAACTTCCACTCAAAGGTGTGAGCCGTGAAGACGCTTACCGCATAGTTCAAAGAAATGCGATGAAAGTCTGGGAAGAGATACAGCAAGGCAAACCTACAACAAATGAAAAAGGCGAGAGCTTATACCTAAACCACCTCTTGGCAGATGATGAGCTAAGAGCAAGTTTGAGCGAAGAAGCGATTCGTGAATGTTTCAATTATGATTACTATACTAAAAATGTGGACAAAATTTTTGCAAGAGTTTTCAAGTAAAAATGACATAATTTTGCTAAGATTTGATTGATATAAAATCAAGGCGGAAAAATGGAATTTAAATTTTCACTAAAAATTGATAAGGAAATTATCAATACAATATTTTCAACAATAAAACTAATTTTGTGGAGTATGTTTATATGATAACAATTATAAAAAGAAATGGCAGAACTGAAAAACTAGATATCAGTAAAATTCAAAAATATACCTCTGCCGCAGTTGAAGGTCTAAGCAATGTTTCTCAAAGCGAGCTAGAGGTTGATGCACAGATTCATTTTCGTGATGGCATTACCTCAAGAGAGATTCAGCAGACACTCATAAAAACGGCGGTGGACAAGATAGACATAGATGCTCCAAACTGGACATTTGTTGGAGCAAGACTTTTTTTGTTTAACCTTTATCATGAAGTCAACGGTTTTACGGGTTACTCATCTCTTAAGAGTTACTTTGAAAAAGGCGAAAAAGAGGGAAGACTTCTTTTGGGTTTAAAAGAGATGTACAACCTTGAAGAGCTTGAGAAACATATCAAACCAGAACGTGATATGCTCTTTAACTATCTTGGCGTAAAAACACTTTACGATAGATATCTCATAAAAGACAGAAATGGCAATCCTATAGAGTTGCCGCAACATATGTTTATGGCAATTGCAATGTTCTTGGCGCAAAGAGAAGAGAAAAAAGAGGCGTGGGCTATCAAGTTTTATAACATGATTTCATCCTTTGAAGTTATGTTAGCAACACCAACTCTAAGCAACGCAAGAACAACAAGACATCAACTAAGCTCTTGTTACATCGGTTCAACTCCTGACAACATAGAGGGGATTTTTGATTCTTACTCAGAGATGGCAATGCTTTCAAAATTCGGCGGAGGAATAGGATGGGATTGGACAAATGTTCGTTCAATGGGCTCATATATCGACGGACATAAAAATGCAGCGGGCGGAACTATTCCGTTTCTAAAAATCACTAACGATATAGCTGTTGCCGTTGATCAGCTTGGAACACGCAAAGGTGCTATCGCTGTTTACATGGAACCGTGGCACATCGATATAAACGACTTTTTGGATTTAAAGAAAAACTCAGGCGAAGAGCGTCGTCGTGCGCATGACCTTTTCCCAGCTCTTTGGCTAAACGACCTCTTTATGCAAAGAGTTGAAGAGGATGGTATCTGGACGCTTTTTGACCCTTACGATGCAAAAGAGCTGACAACACTTTACGGCGAAGAGTTCAACAAAAGATACATAGAACTAGAAAATAACGAGAGCATCATTAAAGAGAAGATAAAAGCTAAAAATCTTTGGAAAAAGATACTGACATCGTACTTTGAGAGCGGCAGTCCGTTTTTATGTTTTAAAGACAATGCAAACCGTGCTAATCCTAACAACCATACGGGTGTTATAAGAAGCTCTAACCTTTGTACGGAGATTTTTCAAAACACAAACCCTAACCACTATAAAGTCAAATTTGTTTTTGCAAACGGTGAGAGTGTTAGTTTTGAAGAGGATGAGATTATCAAAGTTGATAGTGGACTAGAAAAACCTGCCAAAAAAGTAACCGCTCTGGATTCGCTAGGCGGCAGAGAGATTTATGTGGTTGAAAAAGAGAAAGTAAACGGCGACACAGCAGTTTGCAACCTCGCTTCAGTAAACCTCTCCCGCATCAACACAAAAGAGGAGATAGACAGAATCGTCCCAATCGCCATCCGTGCCTTGGACAATGTCATCGACCTAAACTTCTACCCGATAGAAAAAGTAAAACGCACTAACATGAAAACAAGAGCAATCGGTCTTGGTGTTATGGGCGAAGCGCAGATGTTAGCACAAAAAGCTATAGCTTGGGGAAGCCAAGAGCACTTTGACAAGATAGACGAAATCATGGAAGCGGTTAGCTTTAACGCTATCTCTGCATCTAGTGACCTTGCTCTTGAAAAAGAACCTTACCCAGAGTTCGAAGGTTCAAAATGGAGCAAGGGTGTTATGCCGATGGACTATGCAAACGCAGAGGTAAAAAACCTCATAGACCGTGGCGGACTTTTTGCTTCTGCTTATGAGTGGGAAGAGCTCCGTGCAAAAGTGAAAAAGCAAGGGATGCGCAATGGCTATCTTATGGCAATCGCTCCTACAAGTTCTATCTCTATCCTCATAGGAACAAC
>CAXNED010000154.1:0-3464 GCA_964201385.1 Sulfurimonadaceae bacterium
GTAATTTTTATTGCACCAATAAATAAGAAAAGTAAGGGAATGAGTTTTAAAAAATTTCTATTTAAAGTGCGCATCGTATCAAGCCGTTTTTAAAATCTTGACTTCATTATAGCCTAAATCATTTATGAATGTGCCTAAAATGTCGCTTAAGAGTTGATTTTTACAATCGCATTGGGAAATACCACGCCATCAATCCCAAGAAGTGCAAGTTCCTCTATATCTTCCTCTTCAAAAATGAAAGCTAGGATTTTTGCATCCATAAGATACTCTTGTGCGATATTTTGAGCAGTTTTTGCCAGATTTTTCTCTACGACGATATAAGAAGCGCCAAGAGCAGAGGCGTATAGAAGCTCTGTGATGTTTTGGACAGAGAGCGCAAATGGAAGTTGGTTGCGTCTCATGTGCTCGATAACATCAAGGATATTTTCGCTAAATTCCGCATAAAGGAGGCAGGAGGGTGGCGTGTTTTCAATCGCCTCAATGCAGCAGATATGGTAAAAACTCTCACTCGCAAGAAATCTATGTCCAAAAAATATCATTTTACCCTCTTTAAGCACTCTTTTGAGCAGTAGTATTTGCCGTTACTGATGATGGTGTCATCAAGTGCGCAGTAAATGCCGCATGTCGTACACTCAATCATATCGTTGCTTTTTGGCTCATCTTTTTTTGTATCACTCGGTACTTTGGGTCTTTTTTTGATAAACATAAAGTAGATAAGGGCAATCACACCAACTATAAGTAAAAATTTCCATATCATAGCGCTTCTCCGATGAGCAGGTAGTGTCTCTTTTGTGTTTTTATGATTTTGTAGTCCAGTTCGCTCGGAGCTTCATCATAAACCCTCTCCCCTTTGTAAAAGAGAAGTTTTGAGTGTGCGTCACGGAAGTTTTTGCTAAGTTCTAGGAGCATTTTTGTCTCTATGACGGCACGTGAAGTAACAAGCTCAAAGATTTCAGCAGGCATATCTTCTACCTTTTTTTGTACTACCGTGACATTGTCAAGCCCCAAATCAGCCTTCATGAACTGCAAAAAGCTCGCACGTTTTGCCAGAGGTTCTACAAGAGTTACTTTAGTGTCAGGCAGACCCATGGCAAGGATGAGTCCTGGGAAACCCGCACCTGTACCGATGTCTAAGAGGTTTTTGACTTTCGGCAAAAAAGTGATGGGGAAGATGGAGTCGTAAATGAAAGCATCAATCGTTTTTTCATCTTTTGCCCCTGTGAGGTTGTGGATTTTGTTCCACTGAAAAAGACGCTCTTTGTACTTTTGAATGTTGTGAAAAAAGTTTTCTGGCAGAGTGGCATCTAGCTCTAAAAGTGCGCCTTTGAGGCTTGAGAAATTTTCCATCATTTTAAAGCAGATGCCCCATACTCTCTTTTTTTACAGCCAGATAGGCTTCGTTGTGCGGGTTTGACTTCATGATAATGGGTACTCTTTCTACTATCTCGATACCGCTGAGTGAATCGATTTTTTTGGGGTTGTTTGTGAGAAGCTTGATTTTTGTAATGCCAAAATGCTCAAGGATAAAAGGGACGATTTCGTAAGTTCGCTCATCCGCATCAAACCCGAGTTGATGATTTGCCTCGATGGTGTTGAGACCTTTGTCTTGAAGTGCGTAGGCGTTTATCTTGTTTAAAAGCCCGATATTTCGCCCCTCTTGTCTGAGGTAGATGACCATGCCGTTTGTTTGTGAAGCAAGACGCAGTGCATGTTCTAGCTGGTCTCTACAGTCACACTTCAAACTCCCCATCGCATCGCCTGTCAAGCATTCAGAGTGAACTCGCACGATAGGAATTTCGCCCAGTGGCTCTTTGTAGATAACCAAATGCTCTTTGCAACCCTCTTTAAAGACTTTGACTTTAAAGTCGCCAAATCTTGATGGTAAATTTGCTATTTCGGAGATTTCGATTCCCAATAAGTTGTCCTAAAATTAATTTTAAAAAGGTAAAATTTTCAAAAATTATAGCTAAAAAAAGGTTTATTAATGTTTCAAAGATTTCGCAGAACACGCCTCAATACTCATCTTCGCTCACTTGTGCGTGAAACAAGCGTAAGTGTAAATGACTTTATTTATCCGCTTTTTGTGAGAGGCGGGGAGGGGATAAAAACAGAAGTTGCATCTATGCCAGGGGTGTTCCAGATGAGCATTGATGAGGTTTTAAAAGAGTGCGAGGAGCTTAAAAAACTGGGACTTTATGCCATCATCCTTTTTGGGATTCCAGATGTCAAAGACTCCATCGGTTCGGACTCTTTGTGTGAGCATGGCATCATCGCAAAAGCCATCCGCTCCATCAAAGAGGCGCATCCAGAGATGTTTGTAGTGACTGACTTATGCTTTTGTGAATACACAGACCACGGGCATTGCGGTATCATTGACGAAAAACACCAAACTGTAAACAACGACGCAACGCTTAGTATCTCCGCACAGCAAGCCATCGTTCATGCAAAAGCGGGGGCGGATATGATTGCACCATCTGGCATGATGGACGGCATCATCCAGACGCTTAGAACAGCACTTGATGGAGCAGGGTATGAAAATCTCCCTATCATGAGCTACTCTACAAAATTTGCCTCTGGATACTACGGACCGTTTCGTGATGTGGCAGAATCCGCACCAAGTTTTGGCGACCGTGCATCATACCAGATGGACCCTGCAAACAGAAGAGAGGCGATTGCGGAGAGCATCGCTGATGAGGCGCAAGGTGCGGACATCCTTATGGTAAAACCCGCTTTAGCGTACTTAGACATAGTGCGTGAGATAAAAGATGCAACTTCCCGTCCGATGGCGGTTTACAATGTAAGCGGCGAATATGCGATGATAAAGTTTGCAGGCATGAACGGACTTATTGACTATGAGAGAGTTGTAATGGAGACGATGATTGCTTTTAAGAGAGCAGGTGCAGATATCATCATCTCTTATCATGCAAAAGAGGTCGCAAAGATGTTACAAAAGTAATCTTTTGTTCTCGTTGCAACCAAAGCGTAACCCTTTTAGTAGTAAGATTAAAGAAAGTTGTTATAGACTAAACGCTTATTTTTTCAAAAGGGATGGCATTGAGACATTTTTTAACACTAAGAGATTTTACAAAAGATGAGATTTTAGAGATCATTGATTTGGGTCTGCAAATCAAGCAAAATCTCAAATCGGGTATCTATAACGGTGAGTTAAAAAACAAAACACTTGCCATGATTTTTGAGAAAAGCTCTACAAGAACCCGTGTGAGTTTTGAAACGGGGATGTTTCAACTCGGCGGTCATGCACTCTTTTTGTCCAACCGTGACATCCATTTGGGACGAGGCGAACCTGTCAAAGATACCGCAAGAGTGATTTCAAGTATGTGTGACATGGTTATGATACGCACCTTTGAACACTCCATGATAGAGGAGTTTGCCGCTTACTCAAAAGTCCCAGTTATCAACGGCTTAACCGACTCCTACCACCCCGTACAACTTCTCGCCGACTA
>CAXNED010000155.1:0-3443 GCA_964201385.1 Sulfurimonadaceae bacterium
GCAATCTTATCTATCATAGATTTTCTTGAAGCACCGACAAGCAGCGGTTTTCCAAGGGTAAGGAAGTGTTCATGATGCTTGATGAGCATCAAGTTATGCTCCAGCGTCTTGCCAAAACCTATGCCCACATCTAAAACGACATCTTCCACCCCAAAAAAGGCAGCTTTTGCCATCCTCTCCTCAAAAAATGAGTACACCTCACCCAAGACATGCGCATACTCTGGACGCTCTTGCATCGTTTGTGGCGTGCCTTGCATATGCATAATCACCGCTTTTGCACCGCTGCTTGCGCAGAGCTTACACACCTCATCATCACTAAGCCCAGTGATATCGTTGACGATACTAAAACCACACTTAAGCGCATACTCTATCACAAGCGGCTCATAGCTGTCTATACTAAATTGTACCTCTTTGTAAAGTTTTTCATCTTGAATCAGATCAAGAATCGGTTTTACGCGCGCTAACTCTTCCTCTTTTGTTATTTTTTTGGAGTTTGGAGCAGAAGAGACCCCGCCTATGTCGATGATGTCTGCACCATGGGCAATCATGCCTCTTATAGCCTCTATCGCACCACTCTGCTTAAAGCGAGAGGCAGAAAAAAAGCTATCGTCATTGGCATTGATAACACCCATCACCTCTACTTTTGAAGGTTTTTTTGAGCGCAAAATCTCTTGAAGTTTTTTCGCCACCTCTTTAAGCCCAAAAGGCTGTGCGAGCTCTTTTTTACTCAGTGTTTGAAGCTGTCTTGAGGTTGCTATGAGAAGAGCGTCCACAAAAGGTGTCTTCGCGATAACAGTTCCCCGAGGCACTGCCAAGTCAGCCCCCACACTCAGCGCATCTTGCTTCAAGATATTTGCCGCCCCAACATGCAAATCTCGCAAAAGAATGAGATGATGCGCCGCTTTGGATGACATGATAGCAACACCGCCATCATCTACTTTGAGATTTTTGAGATACTTCTCTACTAAAGTGTCACGCGATAAAACTTCAATTTCCATTCATAAACCCCATAAGCAAAAGTGCAAAAACGCTTTGTGGTCTTGCGTTGAGTTCCAGCAGTCTGTACGCTTTGTCAAAATTCTCAAGTTGCGCGCTTGATAGCAGAAGTTTGTCCACAACTGTTGCACGATGGTAAAGCGCTTCCATCAGCTCTTGCGCTTCACTCTTGCCCACCTTTGAAGCCATTTTTAAAAAATCAAAAATATTTTTATGACCTAACTTTGAGAGGGAAAAAGCTATCTCTCGCACCTCATGATGTCCCTTTTTTTTAACTATGGGCAAACGAGAACGAACAGTAGGAAGTAGGTTGGAGGTAGTGGGTGCGATAAGGATAAACTCTATATTTCTAGGAGGTTCTTCAAGTGCTTTGAGAAGTGAGTTTTGGGAGATAGCGTTAAAATGGTTCGCACCCAAGACGATGTACTTTGTCTCCGATTCGCTTATATACGCCTCTGCAATCGCGGCTTTTGCGTGTTCGATTTTAAACTCATCTTCTATGAAGCCTACAACTCTTTTTGGTTTGAGTGCATTTTTGAGTTGTTCAAACTCAGCTTCTATATTTGGGGAGATGATGATGTGGCTCTTTGTAAAATCAAGCTCCAACATCAACCTCTCCAAACATCGCCGCATTAAGAGATGCGTTAAAGAGACGGTAGAGTTGCAAAAGTTTTATATCGAGGAGTTTATCGTAGGATTTGAGGTGAAACGCGTTTAAGTACTCTTCATCAAAAATCCAAAAGTAACTCGTATCTTTTCTCTTTGCGATGTCTGCTCTTCTATCGTCACCTCTGCCGATGTACCAAAAAAAGTACTCATCCTTGTGCGCCAAAGAGATCATATCTTCCACCACATCAATCATCTCTCCGCCACTTATGTTGTTGTAGTGTCTGTAGATGCTATCGATGCTCACGATAGGAAGAAGCGGTCTCTCCATCATAGAGGAGTTTAAAAAGTCCAAAAGGTAAGTCTCAAACCACTTTCTCTTCTCATCCGTGATAAGGATAATCGTTTTGCCGCCTAAAATCTGCTCCAACGCCTGAGAAGTGGTTGTTGTCCAGTCGAAGCGCTGCTCTTCTATCCAGCTAAAGCAGCCACCCTCTTCTCTGATGGTATCCAGACTCCATTGAGCAAATTCTTGCATAATGTTACTTATCGAGTTCGTATGCGTTGTGAAGCGCTCTTACAGCCAACTCCGCATATTTTTCCGCGATAATCATAGATATTTTTATCTCTGATGTTGAAATCATGTTGATATTGATATTTTCAGCCGCCATCGTTGCAAATGCTTTTGCTGCAACGCCAGTATGTGACTTCATCCCAACACCGACAATAGATACTTTGCAGATACCTTCATCATACGAAACAGCGTCCACTTCAGACTCTTTGACAAATGACTCTACAACGCCCTTTGCATCATTCAAATCGCCTCTAGGAACAGTAAAGTCCATATTTGCTTTACCGTCATGCCCAACATTTTGAACAATCATATCGATATTGACACTGTTGTTTGAGAGTTTTGTGAAGATATCCGATGCGATTCCAGGTCTATCTTTAACGCCTACAAGTGAAACACGTGCTTGGTTTTTGTCGAGTGCAATGCCGCTAACTAATGGTTTTTCCATGATATTTTCTTCCTTCGTGATTAATGTTCCCTCTTCATTAGAGAAGCTTGTTCTTGTTACTAGGTTTACGTTTAACTTTTTTGCCAGCTCAACAGAGCGATTTTGAAGCACTTTTGCGCCCAAAGAGGCAAGTTCAAGCATCTCATCATAAGAGATTTCGTTAAGCTTTTTAGCTTTTGGTTCGATGCGTGGGTCAGTTGTAAAAATCCCGCTGACGTCTGTATATATCTCACACAAATCCGCTTTGATAGCACCAGCGATGGCAACAGCCGAGAGGTCGCTTCCGCCACGCCCCAAAGTAGTAACATTACCATCTTGAGAAACGCCTTGAAATCCAGCGACTACTATTATCTTGCCCTCTTTAATGGCTTTATTCATAGCCGTTGGGTCTATCTCCTCTATGCGCGCTTTTGTATGAACGTTATCCGTTACAATCCCCGCTTTTCTTCCGCTCATAGAAACCGCAGGAAATCCCATCTCAGTGAGTGCAATAGCCAAAAGTGAAGCGGTAACTCTCTCGCCAGAGCTTAGCAGCATATCCACCTCGCCACGGGCAGGGTTTTTTGAGAAATGCTCTGCATACGCTACAAGCTTATTTGTCTCACCACTCATGGCAGAAACAACCACTACCACATCATTTCCAGCTTTTTTTGTCTCGCTTACACGATTTGCTACATTTTGGATACGCTCCAAATCACCAACACTCGTTCCGCCAAATTTTTGAACTATTAACATCTACAATAATCCCTCTTTTTTGAAATAACTTAACACGTTCTCGTACACATTTTTTTTGAAACTCGCACTAAGATGAAGCACATCATC
>CAXNED010000156.1:0-3387 GCA_964201385.1 Sulfurimonadaceae bacterium
GCAGCGCATGACAACAATATCCCTTTTTATGTTGCACTTCCAGCTTCTACTTTTTATTTTGAGGTAAAAGAGATGCCCACTCAAGAGAGAGATGCTGATGAGGTGAAGTTCGTAAAAGGCGTGGATGCCGATGGAGTTGTCCGCAGAGTGCGCATAATGCCCGAGAGTTCAGCGGCAGTAAGCTTTGGCTTTGACACTACTCCTGCAAGGCTGATAACAGGGCTTATAACTAGCAAAGGGGTTTGCGAGGCGAACTACAACGAGATAAAAGCAAAATTCAGGGGATAAGATATTGAAAAGTTTATGGCAAGATGAAGAAGCACTGAGATGTAAAACAGATTTAGACTTAAGAGTTTACACATCAAGACTGCTTGGATGTGATGCTTCTTTGGTGCTTCATGGTGGTGGAAATACCTCTGTAAAGTCAACAGTTACAAACCTTTTGGGCGAGGGTGTTGAGGTGCTTTATGTCAAGGGGAGTGGTTGGGATTTGGCTACCATCGAGGAGGAGGGGTTTGCTCCTGTGAAGATGGATGCGCTGCTTGAAATGGCGGAGTTAAAAGAGCTTGGAGACACCGATATGGTTGCGCTCCAACGTCTTGCCATGACAAATCCATCTGCTCCAAATCCCTCTGTTGAGGCGATTTTGCACGCTATCATCCCTTTTAAGTTTGTTGACCATACGCATGCTGATGCGGTTGTAACCATCACAAACACACACGGCGGCGAGGAGAAAATCAGAGAGATTTATGGCGATAAAGTTTTGGTTATCCCCTACATCATGCCTGGATTTGTACTTGCAAAACTTGTTTATGATATGACAAAAGATGTCGTGTGGAGTGAGCTTGATGGGATGGTTCTTATGAATCATGGGCTTTTTACATTTAGCGACGATGCCAAAAAATCGTATGAAAAAACCATAGAGTTGGTGGATGCGGCAGAGAAGTATCTTGAGAAAAATGGGGCGGTCTTGGAGTTTGAGCGTGCGACTTCTTCCGTGGAGCTGCTTACCTTGGCAAAAATCCGCAAAGAGGTCTCAAATCTAAAAGGTGCTGCGACTATTTCCATTTTTAACGAGAGCGATTTGGCAGTGCATTTTTCAAAGCAGGATATTGAGGCAATCGCCACGCAAGGACCGCTCACACCCGACCATGTGATACGCACAAAGAGAGTTCCCGCACTTTTGGGGGATGATGTGGGTGCTGATTTGGCACGGTTTGTCAAGGAGTACAAAGAGTACTTTGAAGCAAATGAGCATGGCGAGACGCTCTTAAATCCCGCACCCAATTTTGCCATACTTAGGGGCAGGGGAACACTCTCTTTTGGCGCAAATGCAAAAGAGGCAAATATCATAAAAGATATCAATGAGCATACCTTTGAAGCGATACTAAAAGCGCAAAAACTCGGTGGGTACAAGGCTCTTAGCGCAAAAGATATATTTGAAGTTGAGTACTGGTCACTTGAGCAGGCAAAACTCAAAAGCGGTGCAAAAACAGCTCCTCTTAGCGGGAAAATAGCCATTGTTGCAGGCTTGGAGACGGCAGATATGTTAAACGCTCAAGGTGCAGTGGTTGTGCGATGTGATACAACAAAAAGCGAAGAGATTTTAAGTGTGATAGAGAGAACGATTAAGGGTTTTGGCGGTATCGATATGGTTGTGGTGGAGGGAGAGATTTTTACACCGAGTTCAAACTTGGATGCACACACTGCGTATCAAGAGCTTCTTAAACAGTGTGTGCCGTTTTTAAAGCTCGGAGTTGAGACACCGCAAGAACTCTCTTAGCTCTTCATGTAGAGCATACGCTTGATGTTCTCAGGCATGCTCTCAAGCGCAAAACTCTTCTGGTCTTTGATGTAGGATGGGAGCTTAAACTCTTTTGATGTCAAAAGTGTTACGAGTTTTTGCAAATCTTCATTTTCGATTTGCTTGTATTTTATCTCCATCTCTTTGGCGATGCGAAGAAAAAAGGTAAGCAAAACGGCTTGCGCTTTTTCGTTTACAGCCTCATTTCTTATAACGCCCTCAAACTCTTTGCGCATTGTTAAAACATTGTATTCACATAACTCGTCAAGTTTTTCTGGATTTTCGCTGCCAAGATAGTTTAAAATATTTAAGATAAGGTTGAGAAAAAGAAGATTTGTTTTGTCGATAACCATATTGTTTTTTTCAAGTCTCTCTTTGTATGCCAAAATCTCTGGTTGTACTTCGTGAAAATAAGCTAGCATTTTTGAACCTTTAGGAGGGGAATTTAAGCTATCATTCTAGCACCAAGAGGCTGATGAAGCACTTTCTAAGTGGCTTTAAAGTAGAAAATTAATAGAATAAGAAGATATTAGGTAAGGCAATAAAATGAAAATAGCCATCGCAGGTACAGGGTATGTAGGTCTTAGCAACGGGATACTTCTCTCGCAGCACAACGAGGTGGTCGCACTTGACATCATCCCGCAAAAAGTGGAGATGCTCAACCAAAAAATCTCTCCGATTGAAGACAAAGAGATAGAAGAGTACCTAAGAAGAGAGGATCTAAACTTCCGTGCCACGCTTGACAAAGAGGAGGCGTACAGAGGTGCGGCGTATGTTATCATCGCAACGCCTACCGACTATGACCCGCAGACCAACTACTTCAACACAAAGTCCATTGAGTATGTCATTAGCGATGTTTTGAGCATAAATCCCGATGCGGTAATGGTGATAAAATCAACCATTCCCGTGGGCTATACCAAAATGCTAAGAGAGAAGTTTGGGACGCAAAATATCATCTTTTCACCAGAGTTTTTGCGAGAGGGTTTGGCACTTTATGACAACCTCTATCCAAGCCGCATAATTGTCGGAGAGCGCAGTGAGCGGGCAACTGTTTTTGCAAATCTTTTGGCAGGTGGGGCGATAAAAAAAGATATAGCGATGCTCTTTACCGATGCAACCGAAGCCGAAGCGATAAAGCTTTTTGCAAACACCTACTTAGCGATGCGTGTCGCTTACTTCAACGAACTTGACAGCTATGCGCAAAGTCATGAACTCGATACTAAGCAGATTATTGAGGGGGTTGGACTTGACCCACGCATAGGCATGCACTACAACAACCCCTCGTTTGGGTATGGCGGTTACTGTTTGCCAAAAGATACCAAACAGCTTTTGGCAAACTACGCTGATGTTCCATCCAACATGATAGAGGCAATCGTGAAGTCAAACAGCACGAGAAAAGATTTTATCGCTGATAGCATTTTGGCGAAAAGACCAAAAGTTGTCGGTGTTTACAGACTTGTTATGAAGAGCGGAAGCGACAACTTTAGAAGTTCGGCGATTCAGGGCATCATGAAGCGCATCAAAGCCAAAGGTGTTGAGGTCGTTATCTATGAACCCGTGCTACAAGAGGAGAACTTTTTCAA
>CAXNED010000157.1:0-3379 GCA_964201385.1 Sulfurimonadaceae bacterium
AGCTTCTTCATCTCTTTAACCGCCTCTGAGAGACCGCTAAAGACGCTTTTTGCTATGATGCTTTGACCTATGTTTAGCTCTGTGATTTCGGTGATTTTCATCATCTCATGAACATTGTGGTAGTTTAGTCCGTGTCCTGCGGCTACTTCAAGTCCTATTTTTTTGGCATGTTTTGCCGCTTCTGTAATGGCGGAGATGGATTTTTCAAGTCTTATGGATAGTTCATAGCGGGGAAGCTCTAACTCTTTTACAGAATGATTTGAGTATTTTAGCGATGAGTTTAGCATGGCAAAGATGTTTGCAAAACTTCCCGTGTGAAGCTCTACCATCTCTGCACCCAGAGCTTTTGATTTCTCAACCGCCTCGATGGTTGGGTCGATAAAGAGTGAAACGGGGATGATATAGTCATGAAGCAGTTCGATGGCATAGGCTATCTCATCTTCATAGCCAAAAACATCAAGTCCGCCCTCGGTGGTTACTTCCTCTCTTTTTTCAGGAACTAGCGTTGCACGGTGTGGTTTTAGCTCCGTGACAATCTCTAAGATGTTTTTGTTGATGGAACACTCCAGATTTACGGGCAGGGCAGAGTGCTTCATGATGGCGTACGCATCCGCATCTTGAATGTGACGTCTGTCTTCTCTAAGATGGATAGTTATCTGGTCTGCACCGCTTTGGCATGCAACAAAAAGTGCATTTAAAATATCTGGGTCATTGACCTTTCTTGCCTCTCGTAAAACCGCTACGTGGTCTATGTTTACGCCAAGTTTCATGCTACTCATTATCTGTTCCTGTACATTGGATGTTGATAGTCATTTCTCTCACAACCGCTCATTGTAGCCATCGTGCCAAGTGCTAAAAAAATGATTAAAATACTGTTTTTCATCACAAATCCTCTTAAAAAGTTTTTGAAATTATAGCATCGATTTCGTTGATGCTCTTTGTGTTGGCAAAGCAGCTTTTGTTGCCGCAAATCATAAATCCATCATCATCAGAGGCTTTTTTGAGTACAAACGGATAGGCGAGTGAAGCAAGAGCGGTACTGTTTGCCTCAAGGTTGTGAATGTTTGACTTGACAACCCTGTCGCCTCGCACATAGCGCAAAGTTTGACGTAGCATGGCAGGATAGACTATAGGGCGTCGTCCTAGTTCGTAGGAGTTGTACTCTAGTGTTTTAAAGGCAAAATGGGTGTATTTTTCATCCTCCAAAAGCGTGCCTAGAGAGAGTAGAACATCGACTATGACTGCTATAGAGCTTGTGTAAGTGTTGTCCGAAATCTCCGCTTTTGTCTCAAAATCGCCTCTGCTAAATCGCCATACTCCTTTGTCGTAAAACTTCTCCAGTGCCATATTTGCGAACTGTTGCGCACGGATAAGGTAGAGTTCATCGCTAGTTGCGTCAAATGCTTCGATGAGTGCCTGAGACAAAAAGGCGTAATCTTCCAAAAACGCCTCTACTTTTGGGGTTTTGTGGATAAGCGTGGTGTGATAGAGCGTACCATCGACAAACATGCTCTCTAAAAGCGCATCAAGTGCGGTGATGGCTCTTTGTTTGTAGCGTGCATCAACTTTGCCTAAGAGGAAGAGTGCTTTTATCATCATGCCAGACCATGAGGTTTGGATTTTTTTGTCCACAAACGGGTACTCTCTTTTGGCTCTTATGGTTTGAAGCGTGCTTTTGATGCGCTCAAAATCTTTTGGCGGTGTACCATCTCTAAAACGGATGATATTTTTGCCCTCAAAGTTCCCATTTTGGCTTACACTTAGCTCTTTTAAACTTTCTTTATTAAGCGTGTAGAGTTCATCGTAGCTGTAGGTGTAGTACGTTCCCTCCTCGCCCTCGCTGTCGGCGTCACTTGCGCTGTACATCAGAGCATCCTCGCTCATGTGGTTGTGCCAAAAGTCGGCAATCTCTCTTGCTATGCGTAAAAAATCCTCATTTTTATAGGCAAGATAGGCGTTTGTGTAGAGTTCGCAAAGCAGGGCGTTATCGTAGAGCATCTTTTCAAAGTGAGGAACAAGCCACTTCTCATCCACGCTGTAGCGGCAAAATCCGCCATCGACGACATCGTACATGCCACCTTTTTTCATCTGTTCTAAAGTGTTGATAACCATCGCTTTTGCGGCTTTGTCGTCGTAGAGTTTGTCTATGACAAGAAGTGTGTTAAGTGTAGAAGCGTGGGGAAATTTGGGTGCAACAGAAAAACCGCCGTAGGTTGTTTCGTAGTTGTTTTTTGCTTGGTGCATAAAGTTTTTGGCAAAATCCTCGCTAAGAACCGTCGCCTCTTTTGGATGCTCTTTATGTTTTAAGTAGCCCTCTATCTCCTGCGCATTTTGAAGGAGTTGTACATCGTTGGATGCTATTTTGTCTGCTATAAGTTTGGTAAGCTCCAAAAAGCCCATCCCATGGATGCCTTCGTTTTGTGTATGAGGCGGTATGTACGTCCCTGCAAAAAATGGCTTATTCTCGGGCGTGCAAAAGATGGAAGTCGGCCATCCGCCGCTTCTGCGGTTTAAGAGCATATAAACCTCTTGATAGTGCTTGTCGATGTCGGGACGCTCTTCACGGTCAACTTTGATGCAGACGAAGTGCTTGTTGAGTATGTCGGCGCACTCCTCATTTGTAAAGACATTCTCTTCCATGACATGACACCAGTGGCATGAAGAATAACCGATGGAGATGAAGATAGCTTTGTTTTCATCTTTGGCTCTTTGAAATGCCTCGTCGCACCACGGATACCAATCTACGGGGTTGTCTTTATGCTGTTGCAGGTAAGGGGAATCTTCTAGTTTTAATCTGTTTGACATTTTTTATTCTCTCGTTAAAGTTTTTGTTTTTAATGCGTCCATTTTGGCAAATTATACCCACCTCTCTTTTTTTTGGACTTAAAACTCGCTTTGCACTGTTTTTTTAATGGTATTATTATAATTTATACATATAATAGTGTCAAGAAATAAAAAAAGATTTGAGAAGCATGCAGTACGGTAAAAAAATCATATTTACTATCTTAGCAGTTCAGACGCTTAGCTTTCTGATTCTTATGTATCTTGGACATTATCAGTACATTACTGTGTTAAATATGACCGTTTCTAAAAAAGAGCGGGATACGGCGCAGCTTATCAATACGATATTTGATCAGGCAAAAGAGGAGTACGGTAGATACGGATCTGAAATTGTATCAAACCCGAAAATTGCCGAGGCATTTGCAAAAAAAGATAGAAAAACGCTCTTAAACCTGACTATGCCTATCTATAAAGAGCTCAAAGAGCGCAATGAGTTTTTAGCCGTTATGCACTTTCATACGTCTGACAATCATAGTTTTTTACGTCTTCATAAACCTGAAAACTTTGGAGACTATCTTGGCGATATCCGTCCGATTAT
>CAXNED010000158.1:0-3369 GCA_964201385.1 Sulfurimonadaceae bacterium
GCAATTAAAGAGTTCAAAGCAACCCTTGGATAAAATTGCGCAATTTATTTTTTTAGGAAATTTTGATGAAAAGAGCATTGGTAAGCGTAAGCGACAAGAGCGGTGTGGTTGAGTTTTGTACTTCTTTGGTAAAAAACGGATTTGAAATCATCTCAACGGGCGGAACATATAAGATACTTGTTGAAAATGGCATAAAAGCCATCGAGATAGATGAGATTACAAAATTTCCTGAGTGTTTTGAGGGGCGTGTTAAAACTCTAAATCCGTTCGTGCATGGCGGCATACTCCATCGTCGTGACAAGCAGTCGCACTTAGACCAAGCGGCAGAATTGGGCGTTGAAGCAATTGATTTGGTTTGTGTAAATCTCTATCCGTTTAAAGCGACCATAGAAAAAACAGATGATTTTGAAGAAATCATCGAAAACATCGACATTGGCGGACCTGCAATGGTGCGTTCTGCTTCTAAAAACTTTGACAGTGTTATGATTGTAACGGATGTAAATGATTATCCAAAAGTTATAGATGCGTTAGAAAATGAGAAAAATACGCTTGAATTTCGCCGCAATCTTATGATAAAAGCGTTTGAGCATACAGCGGCGTATGATGGCATGATAGCAAACTACATGAACAAGCGTTTCAACGGCGGTTTTGGCGAAAAACAGTTTATAGTCGGCGCTAAGGTTATGAACACTCGTTACGGTGAAAATCCTCATCAAAAAGGTGCGTTGTATGAGTTTGACA
Organism: Sulfurimonadaceae bacterium; assembly: GCA_964201385.1. GTDB lineage: Bacteria > Campylobacterota > Campylobacteria > Campylobacterales > Sulfurimonadaceae > Sulfurimonas. The sequence goes on from CAXNED010000158.1 coordinate 742, forward strand.
AACACTACAGCAACAACTTTAAAACCCTAAAAGGGGAGGCTAGTTTTAACAACCTAAACGACCTGAGCGGTGCGGTAAAAATCGCCTCTGCATTTGGAGATGACAATGCGGTTTGTATCACAAAACATGGCAATCCGTGCGGTTTTGCTATAAAAGATACACTTTTAGAGGCTTATGAAGAGGCTCTAAAATGCGACCCTGTTTCAGCGTTTGGCGGTGTTGTTGCGGTTAACGGTGTGGTTACAAAAGAGCTTGCCATTAAGATGAATGAAATCTTCTTAGAAGTCATCATTGCAGGGCGTTTTACAGAGGAGGCGTTGGAAGTTTTTGAGAGCAAAAAGCGTATCAAACTCTTTGAAATGGGAAGCGACAAACTTATTTTGGCAAATGACGAGAAAGATTTTAAACATATTGATGGCGGTTTTGTCTATCAGGACGCCGACAAAGTCAATGATGATGAAGTCAAAAATGCGAAACTTATGACGACAAGAGAAGCAACAAGCCAAGAGAAAAAAGATATGGAGATAGCATACAAAGTAGCATCTCTTACAAAATCAAACTGCGTTGTTTATGTTAAAAACTCTGCTATGGTAGCCGTGGGTATGGGCATGACAAGCCGAGTTGACGCAAGCCAATGTGCGCTCAAAAAAGCAAAAGAGATGGGACTTGATGTAACAGGAGCCGCACTTGCAAGCGAAGCATTTTTCCCATTCCGTGACAGCATTGATGCTGCGGCTGCGGCGGGTGTAAAAAGCGTCATAGAACCAGGTGGAAGCATCCGTGATGATGAGGTCATCGCCGCTGCAAACGAGTACGGCATGAGCCTTTACTTCTCTGAAGTGAGACACTTTTTGCACTAGAATTTTCAATTACCTCTAAAATTCTCGAAAAGTTTACTTTTCGTAGCTTTAGGGGATTGCAAAGGACTTTAGTCCTTGCCTCTAAAACGGACGAGTTCGTTTTGGTGTGTAATCAGTGTATAATTTAAAAAATCCATCAAGGAGCAAAAATATGCAAACGATACATTTAGAAGTAAAAGATAGTTACGTAGCAAATATTATGACACTTTTACATAGCCTAAAAGATGGCATGATTGATAAAATAGAGATTCAAAGCGACGCAAATCTCAAAGATGACCCTTACTTTTACGAAAGAAGAGAAGAACTTCATAAGTTGCGAGATGATGTACGAAGTGGAAATATGCAGATGTATGATTTTAATCAATCAATGGATGAGCTTATTTTAGAGCTTCAAAAATGATTATTATTGAGACAAACCGTTATAAAAGAGAGTTGAGAGATATCGCATTTTTTATAAAGAAAGATAAATCGAGTGCTTCCATTAAATTTGTTCAAGAGCTAAAAGAATCTGTAAACAATCTTGTGAACTTTCCACACAAATACAGAAAATCAAAATATTTTGAAGCCAAAAATATCAGAGATATGATTTTTAGTGGCTATACCGTCATCTATGAAATTTTTGAAGATAAAATCGAAATCTTAACCATCTTCAACCAAAATCTCCCGCTCGAAAAATAGCTAAGCCCAAACTCTCCATTAACCCATTGCAACTATAATTTTCAAAAATTCTAAGAGGAATAAAAATGTTCAAAAGAGTAGGGCTTTTTTTGCTTACAAATATCGCCGTCATGGTGGTTATCGGGATTATTGTCAACCTTTTTGGGCTAAACAAGTTTTTGCATGCCAACGGGCTTGATTTGGGGATGCTTTTTGTCTATTCGCTTGTGATTGGTTTTAGTGGTTCGCTTATCTCGCTTTTGATGTCTAAGCAGATGGCAAAGATGTCGGTGGGGGCTATGGTGATAACAAATCCTGCAAACGCTGAAGAGTTTTGGCTGGTTGAGACGGTAGCGAGACTTTCGCAAAAAGCGGGTATCAAGATGCCAGAAGTGGCAATTTTTGAGGACATGAGTCCAAACGCTTTTGCGACAGGTGCTTTTAAAAATGATGCTTTGGTTGCGGTGAGCCGTGGGCTTCTAAGAAGCATGACACAAAAAGAGGTTGAAGCAGTTTTGGGGCATGAGATAGGGCATGTCGCCAACGGAGACATGGTAACGCTCACGCTTTTGCAAGGGGTGGTAAATACTTTTGTGGTCTTTTTTGCCCGCATTATCGGTTATGTGGTCGATAGAGTGATACTCAAAAACAGAGGTGAGGGCGTAGGCATAGGTTACATGATAGCAAGCGTGGCAGCGGAGATAGTTTTGGGTGTTTTGGCATCAATGATAGTAATGGCATTTTCAAGATACAGAGAGTATAGAGCCGATGAGGCAGGAGCAAATTTCTCAAGCACGCAAAACATGATAGCCGCACTCCGAGCGCTTCAAAGAGCCAAAGAAGAGCCGCATCTGCCCGAAGCCATAAAGGCTTTTGGCATCAACGGCAAAGGGTTTGCAGCACTCTTTAGTACGCACCCATCGCTTGAAGATAGGATAGAAAAACTAAAAAATCTGCACCATAGTTGATTGACATCCACTCAACTCTTGTGATATAATCTCGCTTAATAGTATATTTTTTGTAGGATAAAAACATGAGTAAATCATTATATGAAACATTAGAGATAACAGAAAACGCAAGCGAAGCAGAGATTAAAAAAGCGTATAGAAAG
>CAXNED010000159.1:0-3365 GCA_964201385.1 Sulfurimonadaceae bacterium
TTGACATTTTGGAGCTATTTTATGACAAAATACATCTTTGTTACAGGCGGTGTTTTAAGTTCTCTTGGAAAAGGGATTACGGCAGCGAGCATTGGTACACTGCTCAAGCACTCAGGCATACGCGTTGGCATGTTAAAAATAGACCCATACATCAATGTCGATCCAGGAACCATGAGCCCTTTAGAGCATGGTGAAGTTTTTGTCACAAAAGATGGAGCGGAAACCGACCTTGACATCGGAAACTATGAGAGATTTTTAGATACCTCATATCTTAAGTCAAGCAACTTTACTACTGGTCAGGTTTACTCAAGCGTTATCGAGCGTGAACGTGCAGGCGGTTATCTTGGGCAAACTATTCAAGTTATCCCGCACATTGTAGGCGAAATCGTCAAGCGCATCAAAGAAGCAGGCGAGGGGCATGAGATACTTATCGTCGAGCTTGGCGGCACAGTTGGAGATATCGAGGGACTTCCTTTTATGGAAGCTATCCGCCAGATGAAACATGATGATGAGGTTGAGGGGACTTTTTTTGTTCACGTTACGCTTATCCCATTCATCAAAGCAGCGGGTGAACTCAAAAGCAAGCCGACACAACACTCCGTTCAAGAGCTTCGCCGCATCGGTATCACGCCTCAAATGATAATCGCAAGAAGTGAAAACGCACTCCCAAAAACTTTCAAGAAAAAACTAGCCATGAGTTGTGATGTCTCTTCAGACAGCGTCATAGAAGCGCTTGATGCTGCAACTATTTATGATATTCCCATCACATTTTTGAGACAAAACATCCTAAAGCCCATCTCAAAAGAGTTAGATTTAGGCGAACTGAACCCAAATATGGAAGAGTGGGACTCTCTTGTAAAAAAAATAGTGCAACCAAAAAACCGCATCGTTCTTGGTTTTGTCGGTAAATATCTCGAACTCAAAGAGGCTTACAAATCTCTAACAGAATCCCTCATCCATGCAGGCGCACATCTTGACACACGTGTCGATATTCACTGGGTTGACAGCGAGAAGATAGAAGAGAGAGGAGCGGAAGCACTTCTAAGTGATTGTGACTCTGTTTTAGTTGCAGGCGGATTTGGAAACCGTGGTGTTGAGGGCAAAATCAAAGCTATCGAGTACGCACGTGTCAACAAAATCCCTTATCTTGGCATCTGCCTTGGTATGCAACTCACACTTGTAGAGTTTGCCCGTAATGTACTTGATTTTGAGGGCGCAAACTCCGTTGAGTTCGATGAAAACACACCTTACCCGATGATTTATCTTATCGACAACTTTATGGATCAAAGCGGCAACACGCAACTGCGCACACACAAATCCCCGATGGGTGGAACACTCCGCCTTGGAGAGTATCCATGTGACACCAAAGAGGGCTCTCTTTTACGCAAAGCTTATAGTGGAGCAAAAACCATCAACGAGAGACACCGCCACAGATACGAAGCAAACCCAACATACCGCAAAGCACTTGAAGACGCTGGCATGATTGTCACTGGTGAGTCAAACGGGCTCATAGAGGCCGTAGAGATACAAGACCATCCATGGTTTTTGGGTGTTCAGTTTCACCCAGAGTTTACATCAAGACTGCAAACTCCAAACCCGTCTATCCTTGCATTTGTTGCGGCAACACTCGCTATAGCGCAACAGGAGTAGCACCCCTTTTATGCAAATCTTTGAGAATGTCCCCATCCTAAACAAAGCCTCTCTTTTAGAGATGCTTCGCTCAAGAGTTGCAGATGAAAAAAAGCTCTCCGAGATTCCAAACCCCGCACTTCTTCATGATGCACCAAAAGCTGCAAAAAAGATAGCAGAGGCGGTGAGAGAGGGCAAAAAAATCGCCCTTGTTGGAGATTATGACGTCGATGGCGTGAGTGCTACTGCCATCATGGTTGATTTTTTTAGACAAATCCCCTACCCGCTTGAAACATTTATCCCAAACCGTTTTCATGACGGCTACGGTGTCAGTCCTACCATTTTAGAGCGCATTGATGCAGATATTATCATCACCGTTGACAACGGCATAACAGCGATTGAGGCGGCACGTATCTGCAAAGAGCGAGGCATAGAGCTTATCATCACAGACCACCACACGCCACTTGAAGTACTTCCGCAAGCGTACGCCATAGTCAACCCTAAACTCTCAAAATGCTCCTACCCATTTGTAGAGATATGCGGTGCGCAAGTAGCTTGGCTGCTTTTGGCACTTCTCAAAAAAGAGCTTGACCTCTCCATAGAAATGCGCTCTTTTTTAGACATCCTCTGCATAGCCATCATCGCCGATATCATGCCCCTTACCAACATCAACAGACCGCTTGTCAAAGAGGGGTTGAAGATGCTCATGACCTCTCAACGTCCCTCTTCCATCATCATCAGAGATTTTTTAGGCAAAAAAGTGATTACCTCAGAGGACATCGCTTTTCAGATAGCCCCTCGCATCAACTCGGCAGGAAGACTTGAAGATGCAAGCATCGCACTTGGATTTTTCAACGCCAAAAACACCCATGAAGCCCACAGAGCCTTTGAAACCTTAAGCTCACTCAACGAACAGAGACGTGAGCTAGAAGCGGAGGCGACACAAGAAGCACTCGCTCTCGCCGATGCCAACGATACCGTTATCGTCGTTGCCAAAGAGGGGTGGCATGAGGGCGTTGTGGGTATCGTTGCGGCAAGGCTAGTAGAACATTTCTCAAAACCAGTTATCGCTCTAAGTATTGAAGATGGCATAGCAAAAGGGAGTGCCAGAAGCATTGGGCATGTCAATATCCACAATCTTATCAAAGAAAACAGTCACTTTCTCACAAAGTTTGGCGGACACAAAATGGCGGCAGGACTCGGGCTTAATGAAGCGAACATAGCACCCTTTAGAGATGCACTCAACAAAAGTGCCTCAAAACTAAATCCAGAAGATTTTTTACCACTAGAGGAGGTCGTCGGCATACTTCCAAGCAGCGAAATCAACCATGAACTCTTAGACCTTCTTGAGAGTTTTGAGCCTTACGGTGAAGCAAACACCCGCCCACTCTTTCTCCTCAAAGATGCGCAGATTTTAAAGACAAAAACTTTTGGCAAAGATGAGTCACACTCAAAAGTCAAAGCCCAACAGCCCCTTGATGCCATATCCCTTGAACTGCTACAATTTAAAAAAGTGCTCCATTTCCCCCCACAAAAGAGGCTAACATGCAGCTACAGAGTTGTCAAAAATGAGTTCAACTCAAAAGTAACAGCACAACTCATCATCAACAAGATTTATTAATCTCTTCAACTTTTTTCAGCTTTTTTGTGATAAAATTCCACACACAAAACAGAAAAAAGGAAAGAAAATGAGAAAAATCGTAACACTTTCGGCTGTTGCTTTTTTAAGCACAATG
>CAXNED010000160.1:0-3333 GCA_964201385.1 Sulfurimonadaceae bacterium
GAGACAGTTAGAAAAATCAAAACGCTCCTCCCTATGAGCGATATTAAGTACATCATCCTCCATCACCAAGACCCAGATTTGGCGGCGGCTGTTCCTGAGATAGAAAAACTCATCAAAAGAGATGATTTGCTTATCGTCACACACTCAAGAATGTCGCTTTTAGTCAAACACTACCTCATCCAATCAAGTTACTATGAGATAGATAAACATGAGAACACGCTTGTAACCTCTACGGGGTTGAAGCTTGACTTTTTAACAACGCCCTACTGCCACTCACCTGGTGCGTTTGTGAGCTATGAACCTACTTCTAAGGTGCTCTTTTCGGGAGATATTTTTGGAGGTATTGAGGAGTCATGGGATTTTTATGCAGATGAGAGTTACTTTACAAAAGCAAAGCTTTTTCATCAGGAGTATATGCCCAGCAAAGATATCTTTAACTATGCACTAGGCAAAATCGAGAAGCTTGATATCGAGCTTATCGCGCCGCAGCATGGCTCAATCATAGAGAAAATGTATATCCAAAAGCTCATTGAAGATATGAAAAATCTTGATTGCGGTCTTTACATAGAGCAGAAGTATAACCGTGAACTTCTTGACACCATAGAGGAGTTACGAAGAAAAGATGCAGAACTCAAAGAGCGTGATTTGCTCCTTTTTGAGCAGTCAAAGCGAGCAGAGATTGGTGAAATGATAGGCAACATAGCACATCAATGGCGTCAACCTCTTGCTATCATCAACACCTCACTTGCAATCCTTCAAGAAAAAAACAGAGCAAACCTTCTCACCAAAGAGGAGATAGCCGACAAGCTTGAGAAGATGGAAAAACGTGTTATCTATATGTCTGAGACGATAGAGGACTTTATGAGTTATTATAGTCCAGAAAAAGAGAAGTCATGGTTTAGCGTTGATGATGCACTCAAAAAATCGCTAGAAATTACCCATTTTGACCACAAGAGCGTAAAGCTAGATATCCGCTTTGATGCTACGTCAAAAATTTTCGGCTTAATCAATGAGTATGTACAAGTTGTCGTCTCCATCCTCTCCAACATCAATGATTTGATTAGGATACAAAAGAGAAGCAATGTTGCCATCACCATCGTGGTGCAAAAAACACAAGAGTTTATAACACTCAACATAGCGGATAACTGCGGGGGCATAGAGGATGAAAATCTCACAAAGATATTTGACCCCTACTTCACCACGAAGCACAAGTCCATGGGAACAGGGCTTGGACTTCACATCGCTAAGATGATAATCGAGAGCAACATGAAGGGTTTTTTGAGTGTAAAAAACATCTACAATGAAAAAGATGAAAAAATAGGTGCAAAATTTACTATAAAGGTAAAAAATGAAGAATGAGAAGATAAAAGATATCTCTATTTTACTAGCAGAAGATGAGAGTGAGCTTCGAGAGATGCTCCAAGAGTATCTACAGCTTTTTTTTAGCAGGGTTTACAGTGCTGCATCTGGAGATGAAGCGTATGATATCTACAAGCAAAAAAAGCCAAATATAATTCTGACAGATATAAGTATGCCAAACCTTGATGGCTTGGAGATGATTGGCAAGATAAGAGAGAGCGACAAAGAGACAAGAATCATCGTGATGAGCGCACATTCTGAACAAGAAAAACTGCTTCTTGCCATCAAACTTCACCTTGAATCTTATCTTATCAAACCCATAAAGACAGATAAACTCAAGACAATTTTGCTTGATATCGTCACTCAAATCAGAGCGGCAGTGCGTCGCACTTATGTAACAGAGACTATCTTTTGGGATCACGACACCAACACGCTTTGGGAAAATGCAAAAGAGATTAAACTTAGAAAAATGGAAAATATGCTTTTGAAACTTCTCTTTTGCAAACCAAATGAGATAGCTTCAACAAAAGAGATTTTTGAATATCTGCATGAAGAGAAGAGTGAAAAGGAGTTTTCAGTTCACGCTGTAACCTCTTTGATGAAAAGATTACGCTCAAAACTCCCAGATGGAGTTATTCATAATATTTATGGCTCTGGGTATAAAATCGTTCCTCTCTAATCTAATACTTCTGTAAGTCGTACTTTTTAAAGAGAAGTTCGGCTTCTTTGTTACCGCTCTTTATCGCTTTTTGTGCCCACTCTTTTGCTTTTTTGAACTGTTCTAACTCGCAATAAACTTGCGCAAGTACATAGTAAACACTCTCATCGCCTTTTGCGGCACTCTTTTCAAACCATTTAGACGCTTCATCAAACTTAAGCAAATGCAGATAAACATGTCCTATATTTTGTGCCGCACTCTTGTGCCCGTTGTTTGCAGCTTTTTCAAAAAGTTCTACTGTTTTTGAGATATTGAGATCCGCTCCATCGCCCTTGTAGTACATTTGCCCTAGATTATACTGAGCATCGGCATGATTTTGCTCAGATGCTTTTGTCAAAAGCTCAAGAGCTTTTTTACTGTCTTGTGGTACATGGTTGCCATTGAGATAGAACATCCCCAAATCATACTGCGCATTTACATTTGCATTGTTTGCGGATTTTTCAAGCCACTCTATTGATTTTTTGATATCTTTTTGCGTCCCTAAACCGTTTGCGTAAAGATAGCTTAGCGCGCTCTGCGCCTTTGCATCGCCCTCTAATGCGCTCTTCTCATAGAGTTCAAACGCCTTTTGATACTGCTGTGCTTTAAACGCCTTTAGCGCTTCATCCGTGTTGGCTTCTACTTGAAGCAAAAGAAAAAAAGCGACTATGATAAACTTGAACATTTGTATCCTTGAAAAATTGATGGCAAAATTATACCTATCTTATCTCAAACGAGGCTTTGACGTTCAAATCAACTTGATCACGAACACACATAAAAACCATACAAGGCATTTTTATGCCGTAGTTACTCATTAAAATCATTGAGCTTGCTTCAAACATAACGTCAGAGCCTGTAGCAATTATCTTTGCTTTTGCCTCAAGTTCTTTGCTTACTCCATGAAAATCAAGCTTGCCTTTTATCTTATAGGTATCGCCGTCAACTTTTGTAACGCTAGTTATGGTGTAGGTTGCAAGCTTGTACTTGAGTGCTTCTAACTCCTTGTACATGCTCTCATCTCTATCGCTTTTATCACTCTTAAAAAGCGACATCTCTACCCAAAACTTTCCCTGCATGGTTGTGATATCGCCATTTTGCATAGTTATCTGGGCTTGCAGAGCGTTGTTGAATGGGTCAATCGTTTTATCCATAAGCATCTCCGTATGTGCCGCAACCGAACCGCTTTTGAGGTTCAAATCAGCTCCAAAAAGCCCGAGACTTATAAGAAACAGTAATACTATTTTTTTCATTTTTTTTCCTTTAATGTAACACTCTTG
>CAXNED010000161.1:0-3316 GCA_964201385.1 Sulfurimonadaceae bacterium
AAATCATTGCAATCTAGCTTGTCTTTAACTTAATTTTAATTATTTTTAAGCTACCATTCCGCACTAAATTTTTATGAGAAGGACTCATGTATGGCAAATCACAAGTCATCAGTTAAGAGAATTCGTCAAACTATCGTTCGTGCAGAGCGTAATCGTTTTTACAGAACTCGTCTTAAAAACATCGTGAAAGATGTTCGTGCTGCTGTTGAAGCAGGAAGTAAAGAGGAAGCTACATCAGCAATGGGCGTAGCAAACAAACAAATTCAAAAATTTGTAAGCAAAGGTATCTTGAAAAAAGAGACTGCTGCAAGAAAAATCAGTCGTCTTCACAGAGCTGTAAACGCACTTTAAGGTTAACTATTAATGTTAGCCGATAAACTTACCCCGTTTATCAATCGTTATAATGAACTCGGCGAAATGCTGAGTTCACCTGACATCATCTCCGACATCAAAAGAATGACAACGCTCTCAAAAGAGAGATCCTCACTAGAAGATATTGTTGAAAAAGCACAAGAATACAAATCTGTAATTTCCCAAATTAGCGACACAAAAGAGATGCTTTATGACTCTGAAATGGCTGAAATGGCAAAAGAGGAACTCAAAGAACTTGAGATAAGGATTCCGCTTCTTGAAGATGACATCAAACTTCTGCTTCTCCCAAAAGATCCAAATGATGATAGAAATATTATTGTAGAGCTTCGTGCTGGAGCGGGCGGAGATGAAGCAGCTATCTTTGTAGGAAATCTTTTTGAAGCTTATGTTCGCTATGCCGACCTTAAAGGATGGAAAGTTGAGATTATGAGCAGCTCCCCATCAGATGCGGGCGGCTACAAAGAGATGATTGCACTTATTAGAGGTGAGCAGGTTTATAGCAGATTGAAGTACGAAGGCGGAACGCACCGTGTTCAGCGTGTTCCCGCAACAGAGTCTCAAGGACGTGTGCACACCTCGGCGATTACAGTTGCTGTCATGGCAGAGGTTGATGATGTCGAGGTTCAAATCAACGAAAGCGACTTAAAGATAGACGTTATGCGTTCCTCTGGCTGTGGCGGTCAAAGTGTCAACACAACAGACTCAGCAGTGCGCATCACGCACCTTCCAACTGGTCTTGTTGTAACAAACCAAGATCAAAAGTCACAACATAAAAACAAAGAAAAAGCGATGAAAGTCTTAAAAGCAAGACTCTATGACCTAGAGATGCAAGAAGCTATCGCAAAAGATAGTGCAAACCGTGCAGCGCAAGTTGGCACGGGTGATCGAAGTGGACGTATCCGAACATACAACTACCCACAAAATCGTATAAGCGACCATCGTATCGGCTTAACTCTCTATAGACTAGCCGAGATTATGCAGGGTGGACTTATGGATGAGATAGTAGAACCCCTCATCGCAGACCACCAATCCAAAATCGTTGAAGCGGCGGGGCTTTAAAACCCCCAAAGCTGTTTTTTAAACTTCAGTTACAAATACTTTTTTTACTCTTCCCTTAAAAGTAATCGTTTTCTCATTTACTCCGAGATAGAGCGTTTCGCCGCTTGTTGGATAGACTTCTATGTTGTTTTTTACTTTTTTTTCTACATACGCTCTGTAAAAACATGCCGCCATGCCTGTGCCGCATGCCAAAGTCTCATTTTCCACACCACGCTCATAGGTTCGAACTCTTAGGTTCTCTCCGTCCACAAAAGCGATATTGACGTTGGCATTGTATTTGTAGCGCAACGCTCTTGCTTCTTGGATGTCAAACTCGCCTATGTTGTCTGTGAAATGCACCAAATGGGGTACGCCTGTGTCAAGCAGCCACCATGATTTGCCATTTTCAACTATCTCTTGGTCTAGTATCTTTGGCGGGGTAAGCTCACTTTGTACCATGTCAGCATCTACAAAAGCACCGATTACGCCTGCTCCCGTCAAAAACTGCATCTCTCTTGAGGCTAGCTCATTATCAAACGCATAGTGTGCGCATGCTCTTGAACCATTGCCGCACATGTTTGCTTCACTGCCATCGGAGTTGTAAAACTGCCACTCAAAATCATAGCTCTCATGCGGCAGCAAGACGATAAGTCCATCCGCTCCAACTCCATTTTGTCTGTGGCAAAGTGCTTTTGCAAGTTCGCTTCTCTCTTTTTTGACAAAAGCGTGAAAGATGACAAAGTCGTTTCCGTTTGCGCTGTATTTTGTTACCGTCATGACTTACTCCTTTTTTTTATCTTCTCTACAAAATCTTCACACTCTCGCTGGAGATGTTTCAAATTTCCTGAATTGTCTATTACCCACGTTGCTCTTTTTTTCTTCTCTTCAATGTCCATCTGAGACTCTATGCGTCTGAGCGACTCCTCGCTTGAGTAGCCGTTTCGCTTCATAAAACGCTCAAGTTGAAGCTCTTTTGGCACATAAACAACAACACTCTCTTTGATATCGTACCCGCCATTTTCAAAAAAGAGTGGGATATCTATGAGGTATGGAAATCTAAAACTATCCTGTTTTATGCTTCTTTTCTCTATTTCAGCTCGTATTTTTGGGTGCAAAAAGCTCTCTAACTTTTTTTTTGCTTCGGTATCTGAAAAAATCAAAGTTCCAAGTTTTGTACGATTTACCTTTGCCCCATCAACAAACGCTTCACCAAAATTCTCTCGCACCCATGCAGAAGAGGCATCTAGTATCTCATGCGAGATGGTATCTGCATCGATAATTCGCATGCCATTTAGCATGAGTAGCGAGGCGACCGTACTTTTTCCAGTAGCGATTCCGCCAGTGAGAGCTATGGCATACTCGTAAGCCATTAGTTTTTGATGACTCCCAAATACTCTTTGCGGACGTAGTTCCCCATCGCAAATGCTGCTGGATGGATATCGCAGTTGTAGTAGCTTAGTCCATCAAGCATATCGGCTCTTTGAAGGTTGATGTCTGCCGTTGGATGGTACTCTTTTGAAGCCAAAAGTGCAGTTGTGCCATCTCCGAGGTTGTAAGGCATGATGATTTTAAAATATTTTCCAAGTATAGCCATGAGGCTTTTGTTTGCCGCAACATCATCCAAACATGGATGCACCGTTGCAAGTTGCGCATCTTTTTTCAAAATACGATTGTATTGTGCAGCCAAGAGTGCATCAAGAGGCATCTCCGAGATAACCACATCAAAAGAAGCATCACCCAAAGAGCTTATCGCCTCTAAAGAGCATCCGACAACGGACAAATTTGCCTCTGCATGTCTTGCAACTTCTGCACTTAAGCGTGCCGCACCATCACTCACTATCAAAACATCTTTTGCCTCTTTAGAAGTACACATCGGTACATGAACCATCATCTCTGCATAAATAAA
>CAXNED010000162.1:0-3297 GCA_964201385.1 Sulfurimonadaceae bacterium
GTTGCAACTGGTGTCGCAAGAGCCAATGCACACGGACAAGCGATAATAATAACAGAGATAGCCACCATCAAAGAGGTCTCAAAACTGTGTGACGACAACCACCAGCCAAAAAATGTCAAAAGCGAAAGCGTTAAGATAACCAACGAAAAGTGTTCTGAGAGCCTGTTTGCCATCTGCTGAATTTTTGGTTTTTTGTTGATAGCAGACTCTAAAAGCTTGACGATGTTCGCAAGAGTTGAATGCCTAAAATCTTTAGCCACTCTAAAATGGACATCCGCATCTATGCTCACACTACCGCTGATAACGCTCATTCCGACACTTTTATATATTGGCTCACTCTCTCCTGTAAGGCTTGACTCATCAAAAGAACCGCCCCCTTTAGTGATCTCGCCATCTAGCAAAACCCTCTCTCCGCTTGAGACAACAACCACATCCCCAACTTCTACATCATCAAGTTTTATAGCAATAATCTTCTCATCTTTAACTATTTTCACTTCACTCGGTATTGCACTTGTTATCTTATCGAGCGTATCAGCCGCCTTTTTCTTACTTAAAACCTCTAAAAACTTTCCGATTAACACAAAGGTTATTATCATGCTTACAGAGTCAAAATAGGCTTCTCCGTTTTGGCTTATAGTAATATAAATAGAATAGAGATAAGCTAAAGTAGCTCCCGTTGCCACAAGTAAGTCCATATTGACCACTTTTGTTTTAAGCCCGTAGTATGCCCCTTTAAAAAAGACCCAGCCACTATAAAAAAGTACAGGTGTCGCAAGTATGCCCTCTGCAATGTTGAGAATGGTCTTTACATCTTGTGTTATCCCACTAAAATAACCTGCGTACTGCGCCACCGCAATCCACATGATGTTCATGGAGACAAAAATTGCTACTGCCATCTTGAGGTAATACTCTTTTCTCTCCCTATTTGCATGCGACTCTTGTGCCAAAGCATCATAAGCAAATGCGTCATAGCCGATGGAGCGAATCGTATCTATGATTTTCGAGAGTTTAACAACATCATCAGCCCAGAGTATTGTCGCTTTATTGTTTGTGAAGTTGATATTTGCCTCTATCACGCCATCCATTTTATGCAAAACTTTTTCATTGAGCCAAACACATGCAGAGCAGTGAATCCCCTCAACAACAAGTGAAACTTCACAAAAACCATCACTGTTGACTTTGACATATCTGTCATAAAAAGATTGAGAATCAAAAACGGAGGAATCTTGAATGTTTTGGATAGGTGGTGCAAGAGGGATATTTTTACTTTTTTCATAGAAGCTACCCAGCCCCTCGTCTTCAAGCAGATGAAAAACTCCTTGACAACCATTGCAGCAAAAGTAACGTTCACCCTCTTTTATCATAACCGATGGCTCAAACTCCAAATGGCAATGTGAGCAGGGTATCTTAGAGGACAACTTCAAACTTTCCAAATTTTGTATTTTTTTGGATTTTATTCCATGGCATTGCATACCCGCTCATGCAGATATATACACCGTATTCTTGAACACCTTTTGCAAATCCTATCGCCATTCCCAGATTGAAACTCGCTTCCACGCTATCTATCTCAAAAGGTCGCATTGCACCAACAAAAACTATTTTTCTATCTTCAAATATCTCTGCCAAAAATTCAGCACTCAAGTGCATCGTATCTGTTCCATGAACTATCACAAAAGTGTCATCCGTTGATTCTGCAATGATGCGTGCAAGCATTTTTCTATCATCAAGCGTCATCTCTAAACTATCTTTATAGATAACACCTGCAATATCAAACTTTGCATCTGCACTCTTAAGTATCGCCTCTATTGCCTCGTTGCTATAAGGAACTTCCAGTTCTCCATTTAAAGGATTGTATTTTTTATTGAAAGTACCACCACTGTTGAGTATCAGCATCGTTTATATCTCCTCTAGTTTAGAAACTATTTTTGTCGCTTTTGATTTGGCATGTATGTGATGTTCATCAAAAAGATAGCTCTCTTTTATTCCTGCAGCGAGTGCTGCTTCGATATCGCTCTCTTTATCACCGACCAAAATAGAGTTTTCAATGTCAACATCAAACTCTTTTTGTGCTTGAAGCAACATTCCAGCCTCTGGCTTTCTACAACTACATACTCCAGACATCTCGGGATGATGTGGACAAAAATAGACTTTTTGTATCTCAACTCCATGTTTTGCAAACTCTTGTACCATCCATGATGACAAAATGTCAAACGCCTCTTGAGTATAATAACCCCTTGCAATTCCCGATTGGTTGGTTACCACAAAAAGAAGATAGCCCTGATTTTGGTACTTTTTACAAAGCTCAAAAACTCCCTCTATAAATTTAAAATCTTCAGCTTTATAAAGATAGTTTATCTCAACATTTACAACGCCATCACGGTCCAAAAAAAGAGCTTTTTTCATAAGATATTAGTTCACACCCTCTGCAAAAATCTCTTTTTCTATAATATCACAAATAATATGCCCGATTAGGATGTGTGACTCTTGAATTCTAGGGGTAGATTCAGAGGGAACAACGATTGCCATATCAGCCATCTTTGCCATCACACCGCCATCCCGCCCAACCAGCGCAACAGTTGTTATCCCTTTTTGTTTTGCTACCTCAAAAGCATTAATGATATTTTGAGAGTTGCCAGATGTTGAAATACCAATAAACAAATCTCCTTTTTGTCCCATCCCCTCTAATTGACGAGAAAACACTTTATCATACCCATAATCATTGCCTATAGCCGTAAGATTTGAAGTATCTGTAGTCAGCGACAAAGATGGCAATGAAGGTCTGTCAAAGCCGTATCTCCCAACTAACTCTGCCGCAATATGTTGCGCATCCGCCGCACTCCCGCCATTTCCTGCTAAAATTGTTTTGTTTGTACCATTTTTATAGATGGCAACACATGCCTGTGCTACTTCTACAATTTTTTCTAATAACATATCATTGTTATATATTTCTTGTTTTGTTTCGTATGATTTTTTTATCTGATTTTTAATATAGTTTTTCATCTCATATCCTCGTAAAATATACAGAATAATAGCATATTAATATATTCATCCTAGTAAATAAACCCGCTATTGCCAGCAGAAATAATTTGATTTGATTAGTTGATTTAATGAGAAATAAAAGGTTAAATTACGAAGTGAGTAAAAAATAAATAATGAAGTTTGTTTGAAGAATGATTGTATTTATAAAGAAGAAATGATCAACTAGGCAGCGACCTACGTTCCCAACCCTGTAAGGATCAGTATTATCAGCGATGAGAGGCTTAGCTTCTGGGTTCGGAATGGAGCCAGGCGTTTCCC
>CAXNED010000163.1:0-3285 GCA_964201385.1 Sulfurimonadaceae bacterium
CAGTCTCTATCATCGCTTGTGTTCGTGGGATGGGAGTGGCTGAAAACTGCAAAAAATGGGGTTTCTTATCGCCGCTGCTTACCAACTTCTCCAGTAAATTTCTCTGTGCCGTTCCAAATCTATGCTGTTCATCCACCATCACAAGAGAGGCTTTTGGAAGCTCTCTGTAAAGCAGAGCGTGAGTGCCGATGAGAAAATCATACGTACTCAAATCTATCGCTTTTGTTTTATTGGTCACAAGTGCGATTTTGAGTGATGGCAGGTATTTTTTCGCCTCTTCAAAGAGTTGATTTGCCAAAATGGTTGTGGGTGCCATAAGGATGGAGCGTTCTTGGTGCATCATAAAAGCCGATGCGAGAATAACCATCGTCTTCCCGCTTCCCACATCGCCAACTATCATGCGTCTAGCGGCGACATCTTTGGCAAAATCGGTTTTTATGTCCTCTATGGCTTGGGACTGTTCATCACTCAGCACAAAAGGCAAACTCTGCGCCCACTCTTTGTAGCAGCGAGTTGCGGATGCGTGTGCTTGAAAATATCTTCTTGTTTTTGCAAGCTGTTTCATGTAGAGAAAAAGTTCTGTATATTTGAGTGCGTGAAGCGTTTTTTGCTCAATGTTTTTGAGTTCTGGTGCTTTTGATGTTGGAAAATGAAGCCCTAAAAATGCCTCCGCCACCTCCTCTTTTAGCCCCTCTTCAAGCAAGTTTTCTTTGGTAAGCAGAGTTTGGATAAGGCGGAGCATAACATCACTTCTAAGAGGCGATTTGTACTTTGGAGTGATGGCGCCGATGTTGGCTACTTTTTTGGGCATATTGATGGTGCATTGACCGCTTTTGCACTCAATCATGCCATAGTAACAGTCCCTCTCGCCAACTCTAAACTGATGCAACATGTAGGGTTTTGGGCGAAAAAGTACGCCTGTGATAGTGTGACCAAAGTTATGCGCAAAAAATGTGACTTGAAGAGAATTTGGGGCTTTGTAAACCGACTCTACTGTAGCATCTATGAGCTGCATGGAGTGGGGATGAAGTTTGTCGAAAAGCCTCAAATCTTCATAAGTCGATGGGGTAAAAAGAGCAAGCTCACTGCAACTGCCAATGCCTAGCTTTTGAAATTTTTGCTCTTGCTCTTTTGAGGGCTTCATGGCTATTTGCCTGAACTATCTTCTAGTTTTTTCACTCGTGTATGCAGGTTTCCAACCATAAAAACCAAGATAACGATAATAAGAGTGAGTAAAATATCTGCCAAATTTTCCATAATTTTCCTTTTTTTGTTATAATTACCAAAGGAGAGCTAGAGGGGCGAACCTCTAACTCAACTCCTTGATGAGTTTTACTATGGTGTAAACTATAGTTAAAACCCTCAGGATGTAGTTAAGATATTTCATCTTAGCCTCCTTTTGGTATTTGTCCCACCTTTTGGGTGGCGACAACAACATTATAGAAAAAATCCAAAAACTTCTTCAAAAATATGGCAAATTGTCATACTTTTTACTTTTTACTACTTTGTGACTATCGCAAAACTCATCTCTAAAATCTCTTTGTGTGCTTTTATAAACTCGTTGAGTTCGTCAAGCTTGAGGTTTTTGATGCGCTCTAACTCCTCTTGCGCATATCCGAGTTTGTGTCCGTTGTAGTACTCCATAAAGGTTCTGTTGAGGCGTTGACTCATGGTCTCTACTCTTAAAGGTTCGCTTCCAAGCAAAAACTTTTTCGTCTGCTCAAGCTCCTCTTTTTTTACGCCGTTTTTTACAAACTCTGCCATAACCTCTTTGACTGTTTTTTTCGCATCTTCAAGCGATTCTAGTTTGGTTTGCAGATGTCCGCTTAGAAAACTGCTTGATTTGGTAACATCCATCCTTGCATATGCGGAGTAAGCAAGTCCTTTTTTGACACGCACCTCTTCCATCAGCCTTGAACCAAAACCGCCAGCTCCGAGGATGAAAGTAGCAACTTTTGCCTTGTAATAATCATCAGAACCAATGGTTACGTTGTATGGCGAACCAAAGTAAACATACGCTTGTTGCGTCTCTTTTTGGATAGTTTTTTCTTTAGGCTCACGGGTAACTTCATAACGTTTAACTTCCTCATCTTGCCCAAGAGGAATGGATTTTACGATTTTTGTCACTTTTTGCTTTATCTCATCAACCTCAGCATCTCCGCCAAATGCAATAATGAGTTTTGAAGAGACAAGATGCGCCTTAAGAAACGCCTCTACATCTTTAAGCTCTATGCTATTAACGCTCTCAATCGTTCCAGAAGATGGATTTGCAAGAGTAGTTCCCTCAAACAAAATCGCATCTAGTTCATTGGAGCCAATGTAGTCAAAATCGCTCTCTTTATTTGCCAAAGAGCCAAGTGTTGTTGTTCTTACCTTTTCTATAACATCTTTTGTAAAGTTTGGATCTTTTAAAAGCATCTCAAAATAACTAAGTCCCTCGTCAAGCTCCTCTTTGAGACACCCAAGCTCCAAAACCAATGTCTCTTTGCCTATGGAAGCGGAGATATGAATCGCTTTGCTCTCAAGCGCCTCTGCAAATGCGCTTGAACCTAATGTTTTTGTACCCTCGTTGAGCACTTTTGCGCTAAACTTTGCTAAACCAGCTTTAGTTGTATCTGCCACACTGCCGCTGTTTTTGAAGATAAACTGCATGGTTACAAGCGGCAATCTTTTGTCTTGTTCAAAAATAAGCGGAGTGCTCACATTTTTTGTTTTTATCTCATCTATCGTTGCTGCCATCAGTATATTTCCTAACATAAGTAGTGTTGTAAGTATCTTTTTCATCTATGCGAATTTCTCTAAAATCTCATACGCCGTGTTGCGAACGGCAGGAATCTCGCCTATATCTCTGATGAGATGCACCATCTCACCTTTCGCCATTTTGTACGCCGCGCCCGCAGAGCTTACGACATTCTCTTCCATCATGGTTGAGCCTAAGTCATTTGCGCCAAACATAAGTGCCATCTGCCCGATATAAGGACCTTGCGTCACCCATGAGCTTTGGATATTTGGCACATTATCAAGATAAAGCCTCGCAACAGCGAGAAGTCTTAAGTAACGATTTGAAGATGGTTTTTCCATATCGGGGATAAGGCGTAAAAGCTCTGTGTTGTCGCTCTGAAAACTCCACATAATAAACGCTCTAAAACCACCTGTTTCATCTTGAAGCTTTCTTATCATATCGAAATGTTCTATGATGTCTTCGTCGCTCTCAACCGTGCCATACATCATCGTAGCTGTGGACATGATGCCTAGTTTATGGGCTTTTCTGTGTATATCTATCCA
>CAXNED010000164.1:0-3268 GCA_964201385.1 Sulfurimonadaceae bacterium
CTTTGTGATAAAAAAATCACAAAACAAACTTTATAGACAAAGGATAGGCATGTTAAAAAGTGTAGTAATGGGAGTTTCAACTCTCTTGGTAGCGTCTATGTTTAGTGGATGTACTATGATGAAGATGGGCGTAACGTTTATGGGCTTTGAGTCTGATACGCAAGAAGCGTACGCGAAGATGATGGGTACTATTGGTGAGACTGGGGATCCTGCTCAGGCGATGATGTTAGAGTTTGAAGTGAAGAAAGATTTAGATGAAGAAGAAGTTTTTGACTCTATGAAATCACTTGCATCAGAGTACAATATGCTCTTTGTCGGTGAGAAAAATATGTTTAGAATCAAAGATGGTAAACCAAATGAAGTGGTGCATGCAAGAATCGCTGAATTTTGTGCTTTGAGTATTGCTAAGAAGATGTTTAACCACTCTCGTTACTATGGCGGCTTCATGCCGTGTCGTGTTGTCTTGGTTGAGTACGGTGATGGAAGAAGATACCTCATTACTATGGATATGACGCTGGCACTTTACGGCGGAACAGATAAAAAACCAATCAATCCAGATTTGTTTGAAGATATGCTAAATGTGAAAAAAGCTATGGAAGAGATTCCAAGATTGGCTGCATCTGGAGAGTAAGGCTTTGCGCTTAGGCGCAAAACTCTCTCAAATTATTTCTCCTGTAAAGAGAGGCGTTATAGTATTACCGCCTCTCTCTTTCCCTCTTTAACCTCACCGATAAGATAACCGTCAGTTTTTGCTAAAACCGTTGCAACATCCTCTTCTCTTACCACAAGTATCATACCGACACCCATGTTGAAAGCTCTAAACATCTCGTCTCTTTGGACATGCTGTGCCATAAGCTCAAAGATAGGAAGTACCTTGATAGCGTCTCCTTGTATCTCTGCCATTAGGTTTTCAGGTAGAACACGAGGAAGATTTTCGACGATTCCCCCGCCCGTAATGTGTGCAAGTGCAACGATATGCTCTTTTATCTCTTTAAATATTTTTACATAGATGCGTGTAGGCGTCAAAAGTGTTTCTATAAGAGGTTTGCCGTTGAACTCATCTTCAAACTTCATCCCCATTTTTTCAAAAAGAACTTTTCTCGCAAGTGAAAAGCCGTTTGAGTGAAGCCCTGAACTCGGAAGTGCGATAAGTTTGTCTCCCGCTCTTACCATGGAGACTCTGTCCATCTCGCTCTTTTCAGCGATACCCACCGCAAAACCTGCGAGGTCATAGTCATCATGAGCATACATCCCTGGCATCTCAGCAGTCTCTCCGCCGATAAGCGCACATTCCGCTTGAATACACCCCTCAGATATGCCAGCAAGCACGTTTGTTGCAGCTTTTACATCAAGTTTGCCTGTTGCATAGTAGTCCAAAAAGAAAGAGGGAGTGCCAAAGTTACAAAGAAGGTCATTTACACACATCGCGACAAGGTCGATGCCCACAGTGTTGTGTATGCCGGAGTCGATGGCGAGTTTGAGTTTTGTGCCAACACCATCAGTTGCGGCAAGCATTACAGGCTCTCTAAAGCCCTTTGGAATCTCAAATGCTCCCGCAAAAGAGCCGATACCGCCAAGAACACCTGGAATTTTTGTTGCTTTGACTAAAGGTTTGATGTTTTCTACGAAACTATTGCCGGCGTCTATGTCAACACCGGCATCTTTGTAGCTTATTTGGCTCATGTATGGCTCCCATATTTAAAGTATGGGATTATACCCTATGAGAGTTTAGAGTTATTTGAGAGAGCACTTTTTGGTAATGATGCAGAGTGGGCAGAAGTTTGTAAGTCCTGCAACAAGAGGAAGAACGCCTAAGTAAAACCATGCGTTACCTGTAACAACACCTGTGATGATGAGGGCTAAGCCAACAACTATTCTGATTACTCTACAATTTTTTCTGATTTTATCAAAATTCATTAGGAATCCTTATATATATTTTAAGTGCGAATTATAGCAAAAAATGGTGTACAAAATGTCATATTTGGAAGTGAGGCTTTAGCCTCGTCTTGTTTTTGACTTTTTTTGGCTTTTTGCGGGGCTGAAGCCCCACTTCCAAAAAAGTAGTTCATTAGCTGAACATATCAAAGTAGAGTGCGTCCGCCCAGTCGTAAATGGATTTGGCATTTACGATACCATCTTTTGCCCACTCTTCAGAGCTTGTGGTATTTGCAAAAGTAAAGACCGTGTCTTTGTCGTACGCATACTCTGTGTAGATATAGATAGCTTTTTCAGGTTCTATCGAGATAGCAGAAAAACAGCTTGTTACTGGGGACTGCCATAAAACTTTTTGTGTTTTGTTGATTTTTTGTGCGATGTGTGATGCAACGTACTTGCCTTCTGTGTTAGCGGTGTTACCAGATTTTGAAAAGCCCATCGGACGTGAATCGCCTGTGATATAGACATTTTTTGCACCTATGGCTTCATAGGTGAGTTGGTTAATATTTGCTTCAAGCATATTTTTTGCATCTTTTGCGAGTCCTACGCGTTCTAGGATTTTAGCACCTCTTACTTGAGGATAAAATGCTGCATCTTCAAAAGGATACTCCTCAAATTCAGTGGAGACAACTTTTTTATCCAAATCAATTTTTGTAATAACACCGTTTGGAACATACTCTATGTAATCAGCGTAAAGCTCTTTAAAAGCCGTTTGAAACCCTTGCTCTTTGATGGTAATAGCGTTGTTTGCATCAAGTAAAATCACTTTTGCTTTGAGTTTTTTCTGCTTGAAATAGTCCGCAATTACACACGCTCTCTCATAAGGAGCAGGCAAACATCTGTAGTTTCCAGCAGGAACGGTAAGTATAAAGTTGCCGCCTTTGAAGTTCGTTACCTTGCTTTTTATAGTCATATGTTCAGACCCTGGGATAAATCCAGCAGGATACTCTTGTCTAAGTCTGTTTTCAAAAGCTATATCTTTTGTCCAGCGGGAGTAGTCGTAGTCGATTCCAGGTGCAAAAACAAGGTAATCATAATGAATGTTTCCATTACTTGTTTTGAGTATCTGCTTCTCTTTGTCTAAGTCAACGGCGGTTGCATGAAAGTAGGTGTATCTGTTTTTTCTCGCCGCTTGGAGGTAATCATGCGTGAGGTACTCCAGTTTTACCTTATCAACTATCCAAAGATTGCTCACTGGGCAAGAGATAAACTCATGTCTTTGTTCTACTAAAATGACATCTGCATTTGGAGCAAACGCTTTTGTGTATTTGGCAACAGAAAGCCCTGACCATCCGCCGCCTACAACGACTACACGTGGGTTTTTGGTATCGGG
>CAXNED010000165.1:0-3242 GCA_964201385.1 Sulfurimonadaceae bacterium
TGCATTTACATCAAAAAGTCTCTTTTGCATCTCTTCATAAAGAGCTTTTTCATCTGGACCAAATGTAAGGACGACTTGATATCTGCCGACTTTTGCAACTTCTCGAATCAAAATCTCATACTCATCCAAAGACCAGTTTGCATCGCTTGAACCGCCAAATCCTACATGAAAAGCTACTATTTCCTTTGTTATAGCGTTAGTTTTGCAAAAATTTTCATAAATCTCTTTTGCATCACCAAACTCCAAAAGCGGTTTTTTATACTCTAAATTTATGTCGCTAAAAAGAGTGCGTGTCAGTGCCAAGTTGTACTCAAACTCCGCCATTTTCACTTCACTTCTTCTTTGCACTACTCTGTTTGTATAGAAGATTTGAGCTATTTTTGTAGCAGGTGCTATGCGTTTTGGTATGCGTGCCAAAAACTGGGCAAGAGCCATTCGTGTATTTGAAAAAAGAGTTATCGAGGCATCCACCTTTGCATCTTTTAGTTTTGCGACCAATCCCCAAAAACTTCCGCCATCATCGACTATGACCTCATCTATAAAGTCGCAACTCTGTGCCAACGCTCTGTTGAGAGGAGCGACACAAGCTATGATTTTGTTCTGGGGATTGTACTGTTTTAGCACATAAAACGTAGGAAGAGCGGTTATAAAATCACCGAGTTTATCTGTACGCACTACTAAAATATTCATTATTTGCCTCTACAAAAATGTATCAAAAATGATACTTACCCACACAACGACAAAAAGAGAGATACTTAAAAAAACCACCGTACTTCCCACATCTTTTGCTCTTCCCGCCATCTCATGATGCTCTAGCGTCACAAGGTCAACAACCCTCTCAATTGCGCTATTTGCCGCCTCTGCGATAAGCATAAGCATGAGAGAGATAAACATAAGAAGCTTGTTTGAGAGCGTTGTTTCTATGAAAAAAACGGCAGGCAGTAAAAGGAGAAAAAGCAAAAGCTCCAGCTTAAAAGAAGATTCGTTTTTTACCAAATCCTGCAACCCTTTGAGCGCATAAGAGGTATTTTTTAAAAAATTATATTTCGGTTGGTTTCGCAATGCTTTTTCCTTTTTAAACTCTAAAATGTATTAACAATTTTTTCTTCAATATAATGAAGATATTTTCTTATATCATCAAGCTTTGCTAAAACATCTTCACAAATAACCAGATAATCTATCTTTTCATAATCATGCGCCAGAAAGTTTCTAAATGAGGCTATTTTTGCAAAATCATACGCAAATTCTCTTGGCAAAACTCCATTTTCACCCAAAATATCTATGGCTTCATAGTAGCTCTGCGGAGATTGAAAATTTTTATATTTTATGACCATTTCAGCCAAAGAGATAGAGCCATCACTTACCAGATAGAGATAGTGAAGAAGCGCACCCTCATACATCGGGTCGTTTAAAAATCTCTTTTTGCAATCATCTTTATAACTCTCTAAAATAGTCAAATAGTAGTTTAGTTTTTCTATTTTTTTTACAATTCTATGCTGCATCTATGCTTCT
This sequence comes from Sulfurimonadaceae bacterium, assembly GCA_964201385.1. GTDB lineage: Bacteria > Campylobacterota > Campylobacteria > Campylobacterales > Sulfurimonadaceae > Sulfurimonas. The sequence continues at coordinate 1,513 of CAXNED010000165.1, forward strand.
TTTAAACGCTTTGTAGTCAAGTATATCATGCTGGACTCTAAGCTCAAAATCTACTCTTTGGCTGCTATCTTTTAAAACTACGCCTTTTTTTAAGACCACGTCCAAAAGAGAGAGATTTTTTGCACCGTTGAGGAGCAATATATCAACATCTTTTTTGAGAAGTTTTGAGAGTTCATAGTTTATTTGCAGTTGTGAATCTAAATCTGTTGTATGTAAAAAAAGAGCGACATCAACATCACTAGAAGTTTTTTGTGAACCATCTGCGTAAGAACCAAAAAGATATGCAAACGCAACATTAGGAAGAGTTTGCAGCTTTTGCGCCAAGATATCTTTTATCGCCCAAAGTACCATAAAAACTCCTCTTTTTAAACTCTAAGGCGATTTTATCCCAAAAAGGTTATAATTCGCCTTATGAAACAGCCATATATCTGGGATAACTATTCGGATCAGCCCTATCCGCTTAAAGACAAAACTTACAAAAAAGAGATGCGTAAAAAGGAGTTTGGCTCACTTTTGAAGACCTTTTTTGTCGCTCTTGCCGCACTTCCCGTCTCACTCATACTTACACCATTTGTCAAAAGAAAACAGATAATTTCAAGTGACTTTTTTTGCATCGGTATCGACTTTGAAAGAGAGCCAGAGGCGACGCTTGCGATGGTAGAAGAGCTTGGAGTGGAGAGAGTTTTAGTACGCTTGAAGCTTTGGGAGATGGAAAAACTTCCGCTCTTAAAAGAGTTTTTGCTTCTTTGTCATGATAAAAAAGTAACGCTCAAAATCCTGCAAGACAGAGAACACATAGAAGATTTGGCACTTTTGCAAAGGGATTTGGAGACTGTTTTTAGCACACTTGGTGAAGAAGTAGATATTTTTGAAATCGGCTCGACCATCAACAGAGCAAAATGGGGATTTTTCAGCGTTGATGAGTACAGCCGTTTCTATAAAGTCGCCTATGACTTAAAAATCTCAAAATTTCCGCAACTCAAGCTTATCGGCAGTGGCGTTATAGACTTTGAGTATCACTTCACGGCACACACGCTTTTTAACTTTTGCGACTACCGATTTGATGGCGTATCTTCGCTTCTCTATGTTGACAGACGGGGTGCGCCTGAAAATATGCAGATGGGCTTTAGTCTGCTTGACAAAATCTCACTTCTTACGACTATGGTTTGGCTTAGCCCAAAAAGTGTGCATGAACTCCACATAACAGAGACAAACTGGCCCATAAGCGGCACCGCTCCCTACGCTCCGACAAGTGAGTATGAGTGTGTGAGTGAAGCGTTTTATGCCGACTACATGTTGCGTTACCACCTCCTTGCTTTTGCCTCACAACAGGTTGATTCTCTCTCGTGGCATCAGCTTATTGCCGCTGGTTACGGGCTTGTCGATAACAGAGAAGGCTTACGAAAAAGAGAGGCTTACGATATCTATAAGTATATGGTTAACACGCTAAAAAATGCAGAATTTTTACGCCTTGACATCAAAAGAGGGCATCATGTACTCCAATGTTTGCTAGAAAATGACGAACTGCTCCAAATCCACTGGTCACTGCAACCAACAACCATAAAAAATGAGGATATTTTCAGAACTTTCTCAAGCAGCGGCGAAAGAGTAGAGGATGAGTTTTTGGAAATCGGCTCATCCCCGCTCTATATATTTATAAAATAGGCAAAACATGAAGATACTTATCATCTTACCAAACTGGCTGGGCGACGCAGTTATGGCAACTCCTG
>CAXNED010000166.1:0-3236 GCA_964201385.1 Sulfurimonadaceae bacterium
ATTTGCACCGCTTTGTAAAAAGAGGGCAACTGGCACTGCGGGAGCGTTGTTAAGCTTGTTTTTCATGTCATAGCTTTGAGAACCTAGTTCTACCGTGGCTACATCTCCAAGTTTTAGTGAACTTCCGTCCTCCTTTGCTTTTATAATGATGTTTGAGAACTGCGAGGGTTCGGCAAACCGCTCTGGTGTTTCGATGGTGTAGGTAAACATCTCATTGCCTGCAACTGGCTCTGAAGCGAGCTTTCCTGCGGCGTACTGCTCATTTTGTTTGCGTACTGCATCGATAAGGTCGCTTACCGTGAGTGAGTATTTTTTGAGTTTGAGCGGGTCTATCCAGATGCGCATGGAGTAATCTTTTGCACCAAATATCACGACATCGCCGATACCTTTTACCCTTTTGAGACTATCCACGACATTCATAAGTGCATAGTTGGAGAGGAAAGTGACATCTCTTGTCTGTTTTGGCGAGTTTAAGATGATGACTTGAAGCATATCGGGCGATTTTTCATTGACCCGCACGCCTTGTCTCTTTACCTGTTCAGGAAGTCTTGCAAGTGCGGCTTGAACACGGTTGTTTACATCTATCTTTGCATCGTCTGGGTTTGTTCCGACTTTAAAAAAGATGCTGATACTCAGCGAGCCGTTATCTGCGGCAAGAGAGTTCATGTAGAGCATATCTTTTGCGCCGTTTATCTGCTCTTCAAGCGGAGCGGCTACCGTTTTTGAGATGGTCTCGGCACTTGCTCCTTGGTAAGAAGTAGAGACGACTATTTGCGGCGGGATGACCCTTGGGTACTCGCTGATAGGCAAGGAACGCATAGAGATAACGCCTGCCAAAACGATGATGATAGCGATAACTGATGCAAAAACGGGTCTTTTTATAAAAAATGCGCTAAACATTTACTGACCCTCTGTGATAGTAACTTTGCTGTTTGGTCTAAGTTTTGCTATGTTGCTGATAACGACTTTTTCGCCCTCTTTTATGCCGCTCTCCACCATCGCCACACCGTCTTGAACAGTTGCGATTTTTAGCGGACGCATCATGGCAACACCATCTTGGATAACATAAGCAACAGTGGCATCAGGTGTTTTTATAAGTGCGCTTTGCGGGATTTTTGCGATACTCTCATAGCTAAAGCCACCCATAGCTATCTCTACATAAGCCCCAACTGCAAGCTCTCTGTTTGGGTTGTCAAAAACCGCTCTTACCAAAAGCGTATCTGTTTGCAAATCAAGTTTCGGTGCTACAAAATCGACAACTCCCTCATACTTTTTTGCCCCGATTTGAAGTGAGACTTTTTTACCGCCCTTTATCTCTGAAGCGTGCTTTATGGCATCACTGCTTGGCAATGAAAACTCTGCATAAACCTTATGCAGTGCCGTAACTGTGGTAAGTTGTGCATTTTGCGAATCTGTATCTATGTATGTCCCCTCATCGCTGCTGCTCATACCGACAACCCCTTTAAAAGGGGCTTTTATGGTTGTGTAGCTGTAGTCCAGCTCTTTGTTTGCAAGAGCGGCTTTTGCTTTTTGCACCTCTGCTTTTGCGTTGTCATGAGCATAAAAAAGTGCATCTCGCTGCTGCTCGCTAATGGCGCTGTTTGTAAAAAGGTACTCCGCTCTCTTCCAGTCTCTGGCTGCTTTGTTAAAGTCCGCTTCTGCTTTGAGAAGTGCCGCTTTTGCCTCATCAAGGGCTGCTTTGTACTCCCCTTTTTGTATCTCGTAAAGCACATCACCTTTTTTGACAAATGCACCCTCTTTGAAGTTTTCCTTCTCAAGCACACCGTTCACGCGGGCAGCTACCGCAACCTCGGCAAACGGCTTTAGAACCGCCGAATAGTTCTTAGAATAATCCACTCTCTCAAACTTTACATCATGCACTTTTACCGGTAAAGGAGGCATTTGCGCCGCCTGTTGCGCCTGAGGCTCTTTTTTTTGTTCATTACAGCCCATAAAAAGCAGAGAAACAACCACCAACAGTGTTAAATTTTTCATCTATAAAAACTCCTTAATATCTTTTCCGCTGTAGTAAATCAGCTCCGCTTTTTTAATCTCCAAATCATTCATCGCTCTCTCATAACCCCTCTTTGCATCGTACTTTTCACTAAGAGCTAAAAGGTAAGCGACATTGTCGATTGTTCCGTTTTGGTACTTAAACTTGATAAGTTCGTAAGTCGTAGAAGCCGCTTCCAGCGTCGCTTTTGCCGCTTCAACTTTTGCCGTTGCTATCTCTAGCGACTTTTTTGCAAGTCTGTAGTCAACATCTGCCTTGTGTTTTTCATGTTCAATCGATGATTTCTTGCTCAAATACTCCTGAAACTTTGACTCATACGCCTGTGTACGTGAACCAAAATCAAAAATATTCCATGCGACATTGAGCGTGGCGATATTTTGCGTATCTACCAAAGAGCTGTTTAGCGGTTTTTGGTCAAAATAGTAGTCGGTGTAGCTCAAAGTATCCTCAAAATAGAGTGTTGGATTGTTTTGGCTCTTAAGGGCTTTTGCGCTAAAAAGTACGGATGAGGCTTCATCTTCAAGTGCCTGAATCTCGGCACGCAAAAGAGTTGTCTCCTCTTGTGGCAGATGGACGAGAGAACCTTTTTGGACAGAAGAGACTTTTTGTGTCGTGTAATACTCTAACGTGTGGAGGATTTTTTGGCTCTCAAGCTCTATCTCTTGAAGTGCGACAAGTGCGCTCTTTGTGCGAGAATCAATCTTTGCAACCTCATCTTTGGTTACAGTTCCCGCCTCATAAAAAAACTGCACTCTTTTGAGTTCTGCTTTGAGCTGTTCAATCTCTTGAAGCGTTGCAGTTTTGTCGGCTTCTAGCGAGAGATACTCAAAATAGAGCCTTGCAACATCCAAAGAGATGCTGTTTTTGATAGCTTCAACACTTTTTTTGCTTGAAGCAACAGTGGACTCAAGCTGCCCGTAAACACTCTCTTTTTTACCGCCGTCATAGATGATATACTTCAAACTTGTCTGAGCCCTCAAAGAGTTTTGCGCAAGAGAGGATGTCTCTTCATAAGCATTTTGGTACGTTCCAAGCAGGTCGAGAGTTGGCAAGTAGCCGCTTTTACTGCTCTCGTATGCCTTCTCTTTGGATGCTACTACATGTGAAGCAGAAGCAACTACTCTGTTTTTTTGCGAAACATCAATAAGCTCTTGAAGCGATGATGCGTGAAGAAAAAGTTCTAAACAAAGTATGGACAAAACAACTCTCAATAGTACTCCTT
>CAXNED010000167.1:0-3230 GCA_964201385.1 Sulfurimonadaceae bacterium
CTTATTGTTGACAAATAAGTTTTCTAAAGCAAATCAAGGAACTTTTAGATATAATGGCGAAAAAATTTAACCAACCTCTTAGGATGTGTATCTCTTGTAGACAAAGAGATGCACAGATTCATCTTTTTAGACTTCAGTGCTTTGACTCACAACTTAGTCTTTTTAGAGGAAATGGCAGAAGTTTTTATCTATGTAAAATTTGTCTTGCAGATGAAAAAAAAGTACTAAAAGCGCTTATGCGACAGTGTAAAAGCGGGGATAGAGACAAATTTTCGAACATACTAAAGGAGATCATCATTGATGACAGAAAAAGTTAGAGTACACGAAATCGCTAAAGAGTTAGGAATCACTTCAAAAGATGTAGTAAAAAAAGCTTCAGATATGGGCATTGAGATAAAATCTGCAAGCAGTTCAGTCTCTATGGAAGAGGCAGAGAGTTTGATGAACTACATCATGAATGGTGAGGTAGCTCAAGCAACAGCGCCAGAGATAAAAAAAGATGTAAAACCATCAAGTGATGCTCAAAAAGAAGAGATAACTTCTCCAAAAGAGATAAATGAGCTCCAAACAAATAGACCTCCAAAACACAGCGAAACTCCTTTAAAAGTAGAAACAAAAGAAGAGATTACTCTTGAAGCTCAAGCTGAACCTAAAGTTGTTGTCCAAGAAACAAAAGCACTGCAAGAAGAAGCTGAGATTGAAGAGCCTGTAGATGCTATGAAAATGCAGATAAAAAAATCAGGACTAAAGATTGTCAAGAAAAAGCAGCCTAAAGCGGAAGAGATAAGTCAAGAAAGCTTTACACACTCTTCAAAGCAGACTTCAACTGCAATCTCCTCTTATGGCAAAATAAGTGCAGAAGTTTTAGAAGAACTTGCAAATAAGAAAAAAGCAAAACTCGGCTCTTCTGGAGCAGCAAAAAGACAAGAACAAGGGATTAGAATTGATATTTTTGGTGCTTCACTCAGTGAAGTTTCTATGGATATGGATGACCAGATAGTTCTACTTGACCTCAATGCAACCGAGAGAAGAGAAATTATTGCAGAAGAGCCTAAAAAAGCAAAACTTCAAAAACCTATGGGAAGAAATTCAAATAAAAGTTCTGCTCCAAAGTCTAAAAACGTCTCTCGTGACAAGAGAAAAACATATAGAAAAGATAAGCCTGAAGATATCGTGATAACACATGTTGAGATTCCTGAAGACATCCGTGTTTATGAATTTGCTGAAAAAGTAAATAAAACGCTCGCTGATGTTATCAAAGTTCTCTTTAGTTTTGGCGTTATGAAGATGAAAAATGACTTTTTAAGCAAAGATGAGATTGAGATTCTCTCTGAAGATTTTGGCATCGAAGTAACAACAATCGATCCAAAAGATGCGTTTAACTACGAAGATGATTTAGCAGAAGAAATAGATGAAAATGCGACAGAAAGACCTCCTGTTATCACAATCATGGGACACGTTGACCATGGTAAAACATCACTTTTGGATGCAATTAGAAAAGCAAAAGTTACAGCTAGTGAAGCAGGCGGAATCACGCAGCATATCGGAGCATATACGATTGAGCAGCATGGCAAAGCAATCACATTTTTAGATACTCCAGGTCACGCAGCATTTTCTCAGATGCGCCAAAGAGGTACAGATGTTACAGACATCGTTATCATTGTTGTTGCAGCAGATGATGGTGTGAAGCCGCAAACTGATGAAGTTATCAAGCTTGCAAAAGAGTCTAAAGTGCCTATCATCGTTGCACTTAACAAGATGGATAAAGAGAGTGCAAATCCAGATATGGTTATGGCACAAATGGCTGAACGTGGCTTAAATCCGATTGACTGGGGCGGGGATATTGAATTTATTCCTATCTCTGCAAAAACTGGGATGGGGATTGATGCTTTACTTGAAAACATCCTTATTACAGCAGAAGTTTTAGAACTCAAAGCAAATGAAAATGCGATGGCAAAAGCGGCAGTTGTTGAGTCTTCACTTGAAAAAGGACGTGGTCCTGTTGCGACAGTTATCGTTCAAAACGGAATACTAAAAGTAGGTGATTATGTTGTGTGCGGCAGTTCATACGGTCGTGTTAAGGCACTTATCAATGAGCATAAGCAGCAGATAAATAACATAAAACCAAGCCATACAGCGGTAGTTGTCGGACTAAATGAAGTTCCATCTTCTGGTGAAGTTATGATGGCGATGGCTAGTGATAAAGAAGCTAGAGAGTATGCGATGAAGCGTCATGAGTATGACAGACACAAAGAGCTATCTCATAGTACAAAGTCAACATTAGAAGATATGACTAGCATGATTGCAGAGGGAAGACTTAAAACTCTTAAAGTTGTCCTTAAAACAGATGTTCATGGTTCTCTTGAGGCGATTAGAGGGGCATTAAGTGAACTTAGAAATGATGAAGTTAAGATTAACATCATCTCTTCAGGTGTAGGCGGAATTACAGAAAACGATGTGGAGCTTGTTTCTAATAGTGAAAACTGTGTTCTTCTCGGATTTAACGTACGTCCTACTGGAAATGTAAAAGCGCTTGCAAAACAGAAAAATGTTGAGATTAAGACATACTCTATCATTTACCAGCTTCTCGATGATATGACTGGAATGCTTACAGGCATGATGGCACCTAAATTTTCAGAGATTAACACTGGTCAAGCAGATGTTAGAAATGTATTTAAAGCACCTAAGGGACTTGTTGCAGGATGTGTTGTTGTGGATGGAAAGCTTATCCGTGGCGGTCTTGTGCGTGTTATCCGCAACGGTGTTGTTGTACATGAGGGCGAACTTACATCACTTAAACGTTTCAAAGATGACGTTGAAGAGGTAACAAATGGTTACGAGTGTGGTGTTATGATTAAGGGCTATGATGATGTTGTATCTGGCGATGTTATTGAGACATTCAAAAAAGTTGAGCAAAAAGTATCACTGTGACAGAAGCACAAATTAAGCTAAAAAGAACAGAATCGCTTCTTCTTGAGCTCGTTCCTGCGGCACTTAGTTCGCTTGGAGATGTGAGACTTCATGCACTTGATATCATAGATGTTAAGTGCTCACGTGGAAGAAGTGATGCAAAGGTCTTTATCCATCCCTCTTCTTATACACAGCAAGAAAAAAACGAGTTTATAAAACTTTTAAAAAATGCACGACCTATCGTTGAGACATACTGTATGAAAAATCAGGGATGGTTTCGCTCTCCAAGATTGACGTTTGAGTTTGATGAACAGTTTCAA
>CAXNED010000168.1:0-3180 GCA_964201385.1 Sulfurimonadaceae bacterium
AAGAGGCAAATTTCAGCAAAATAGCAAAATTTAAAATCAAAGAGATTGATAAAAATCTAGTACGGGTTGCAATAAATAAAAAACCATTTTTTTACTTTGAGAGCCTAAAGAGGTACTTTGTAAATCTCAAAAGTATAAGCGAGTTTATCACAAGTGATGACTGTCTAGGATGCGTGGATTTTGCTTTTTACACGACAAAAGAGTTTGAGCTAAGTGATGAGGTAAAGATAAAATATATCCTTGAACTTTTAAATGAAATTGAGAGCAAGATAGTAAAAAATGCAAAAGAGCATATCGGTAGCCGTGAGTTTCACCCTGTGCGCATTTGTTCAAAAATACCGCCTAAAAAAACCGTAAAATTAAAAGAAGGTGACAGCCGTATCGATGTTTTAGATGATTGGTATGTTTACGAAGCACATGGCGGAACAAGTGAAGAGAGGCATTTTACGGACTTTATACTAAAAGTTTCAGATGAGCTAAAAACAAAATACAAAGTCGTAAAACTTATACGGAACGAAAAAGCATTTGAGATTTACAGTTTTGACAAACTGCGAGACGGGGCGAGGTTTGAGCCTGATTTTGTACTGCTTTTAAAAGATGTAAATGATTGTATTCATCAGATTTTTTGTGAGCCAAAGGGCGACTGGACAAAAGATGCTAAAGAGGGGTTTGAAAACTCTTCAGAGAAGTGGAAAAATGAGTTTTTAGAAGATATTACAAAGTTTACGGCTCAAAATAGTTTAGTGCTAGAAGATGTAAATGAAAATGGTTTAAAGCTTTATGAAAATGGATGTTATAAACTTTTTGGACTTCCTTTTTATAACTATGCAAACGAGAGCGAATTTAGAGAGAGGTTTGCAGAACTGATTTTGTAAAATCTCCTCCTAATTTTGTGTTGGGCTGCTCTAAAAAGAGCCTTACCCCTTAACCCCATCCGCTCTAGGAGCTTTTAAAAAGCCAAAAAAGAGCTTTATGTAAAGCATAAACGGTATCGTCCACACTATGGCGGAGAGCATGTAGAGTGTTTGTGCGTGCTCTGTGTAAAACGGTATAACTCCTCTCATGATGGTTGCTAAAACTATTAAACCTACCATCAAGTGCGTGTAGATGTTGCTTGTGAGGTGGCGTCCTGTGTGAATCCAGCCGACAATGATCATAACCATTAAGTAGGCAAGCCCGTAGCCGCCGCTTGTGATGAAGTGTCTAAAACTGCTTGTATTTGCTGCACCATTGGCTAAAATATCCCATCCCATCAGCGCATATCCTGCTGCCATCATGATAAAAATAAGCCCAAGGTAGATAACAAAAGGCTGGTTTATGATGACTTTATCTTTGAGGATATAGTCACCTGTGATGGCAAGTATCGCTGCACCAGTGGAGAGTCCAATCCAACCCAAAGCGGAATTTGCGGGGTAGAGAAACTCTACAAGCGTAAAAAGCATGACGGTAAAAATTGCAAGGTTAGTCAGAGGCGGGCGTGCGACATAGACATCATCTATGCCTTTGTCCTCCATAAGTTCATTGACCGCTTCCATATTTACCCGTCGAAGAGCCAAGAGTATAAGCACCACATGACCGCCAAGAGCAATTTTTAGGATCTCCATCGGGTCTGTTTGAGCATGCCCCGCCATTGCGGCAAAAAACCATGCTTCAATGAGAAAAAGCCCTAAGAGCGTGTAGCCCAAAGAGGAGTGTCGCTGAAGTTTGTCAAGAACCGCCATGCGTGCAAACCACAAGAGCCACACAAGCATAGCAAGGTTGAAAAATGCCGCCACATAAACACCTGTAATGTCGATAAACCAAAAACTTACACGCCCTGCAATCCACAAAAGCATCACATTTTTGAGCTTTTGCCCGATGAGCGGTACAAACCCTGGGAAGAGTTCGGGAAGCCCTGTGGTTAAAAATGCCAAAACTCCCGCTGTGAGGATGCCAAAGAGCATCTCATAGACATGCCAGACAAGGACATTTTGCATAAACGGGATGTTCAGCACTCCCGCCCAAACAAGCCCCCAAAGAAGCATGGAGAGTATCATATAGGGAGCAAGAAGCAAGAATACAGGACGAAATCCATAGGCAAGATAGGTCGGAACATTTGGTTCGTCTGGGTAGTAGAGATAGTGGTTGGTTGCGTGGAGTACTTGCTCTTTTTCTTTTGTGCTCATTATTTTAGTTCCAGTTCAAATGTAGTTATAATCTCTTCATCTTGAAGTATCTCGGCACTTTTGCCATAAACATATCTGTCGTCTCTCTCATTTTGGATAAGGTTAAACTTAAATTTTTTCACGATATGCCCAGGGTCGGCTTTGAGAAGCAGCATCTCATCGCTTAGGCGAATCGCCTCCATAAGGTCGTGCGTGATAAAAAGAACGCTTATCTCTTTTTTGCTTATCATCTCGATAAGTACGCTTTGAAGCTCTTTTTTAAGTCCGATATCAAGTGCGGAAAATGGTTCATCCAAAAAGAGTAGGGCAGGTTTGACGACTAACGCTCTTGCAAAACTCACTCTTTGCTTCATCCCGCCGCTCAAATCTTTTGGAAACTTCTCAAAATCATCCTCTTCAAGCCCAAAACGAAGGGCAATCTCTTGCGATTTTTTGATAGCCTCACTCTTTTTCTCGCCCTTTGCTAAAAGTGCTAGTGCGATGTTGTCTATAACGCTCTTCCATGGAAGCAATCGTGCCTCTTGAAACGCAAAAGCGCTGCTCTCAAATGTGTTCGTGACACTTCCCTCTTGCACATCCAAAAGCCCTGCGCAAAGGTGTAGAAGCGTTGTTTTTCCGCCCCCGCTCGGTCCGACGATGGAGAGAACTTCACCTTTTTGGAGAGTAAAGTTGATATTTTTTAAAATCTCCGTAAAACCAAAACGATGGTTTAGTTTTGCGACTTCTAGTCTCTCCATAACTCAACCTCCCGCTTAATCGGCTCTAAGATAATGTACTCGATGAACATAAGCGAACCTATCATGATGACCACGATAGAGAGAGCCGTTGGCGTGTCAAGCTGGCTTCTCGCCGTTGCAAGCGATGCTCCGATACCGTTGCTAGTTGCTAAAAGCTCCGCCATGATGACTATCTTCCACGCCATCCCAAGCGCACTGACCCATGCAGGAAAAACATAAGAGAATATGTGCGGAAAGTAAACATCAAAAAAGCGCATATGCCACGGAAAATGAAAGCT
>CAXNED010000169.1:0-3131 GCA_964201385.1 Sulfurimonadaceae bacterium
TTTTCGTTGGTTATCTTAACGCTTTCGCTTTTGACATTTTTTGGCTGGTGGTTGTCGTCACACAGTTTTGAGACCTCTTTGATGGTGGCTATCTCTGTTATTATTATCGCTTGTCCGTGTGCATTGGCTCTTGCGACACCAGTTGCAACTTTGGTAGGGCTTGGACTGGGTGCATCAAGGGGAATCCTTTTTAAAGAGGCGGCTGGGCTTGAGACGATGGCAAAAACCAATACGCTTGTTTTAGACAAGACGGGAACTATCACGGCAGGAAAGCCTGAAGTTGTCAAAGAGCATATTTTTGATGCGTTTGACAAAGAGCTGCTTTACTCGTTTGTGGCATCTTCAAATCACCCTATAGCTAAGGGAGTAGCGAGATTTATCAAAGAAGAGAATCAAAATTTTCGTGAACACTCCTTTGATATCTTTACTCAAATCCCTGCTCTTGGTATGATGGCAGAGCTTGGAGATACGAGGTTGCTTGGAGGAAATAAAAAGCTTTTGGAGATAAATGGTGTTGTTATGGATTTTTCAAGCGATGCAACACTCTTCTGTTTTGTTATTAACCAAAAAGTTGTCGCTGTTTATGAGCTGGAAGATAGAGTAAAAGAGGGTGTTTTAGAACTGGTTGTTGCTATGAAAAAGATGCACATTGATGTCGTTATGCTCACAGGAGACAATGAGAGTGTAGCAAAAAAAGTAGCCTCTCATGTCGGCATCAAAAGCGTTTTATATGAACAAACACCACAAAGTAAAGCAGAGTTTATCAGCAAGCTACATGACGAAAACAGAATCGTGGTCATGGTAGGAGATGGCGTAAATGACATACTGGCACTCGCATCTGCAGACATAGGTATCGCAATGGGCGGCGGAAGCGATATTGCTGTTGAAGTTGGGGATGTGGTACTCTTAAGCAACTCTATAAAATCACTTGAAGAGGCGTTTAAGATAAGCACCACCACTTTTGGCTTGATAAAGCAAAATCTCTTTATCTCTCTTATTTACAACGCCTTGACGATTCCCCTAGCTATGGCAGGGTATGTTATACCACTTGTTGCAGCTATCTCTATGTCTGCTAGTTCGCTTTTGGTAGTTGGCAACTCTATGCGCATCCAAAACCAATGGAAAAAGGGATAAATCATGGATAATTGGGTTATAGCTATGATGCTTGGCGCATCTCTTTTTTTAGGGGCAATTGCACTTTTTGCTTTTTTGTGGGCAGTAAAAAATGGACAGTTTGATGATGAAGAGAAGTTCTTAAATGCTACCAAATTTGATGGTGAAGAAGAGCTTAATGATGCGGTAAAACAGGAACAGAAAAAAAAGATTTTGAGGGAAAATTATAGACCAGAGTAGAGAGGAAAAAAGCCATCCCCGAGGGGTGGCTTAGGTAAATTACTTACCGATTGTTTGAGCGAATGCGTCTAACTCTGCTTCAGAGTATTTTGCAACTTGACCAGCCATAAGACCTTTCATTGGTCCGCCGTATGTACCAGCTTTGTAACCTTTAAGTGCAGCAGAGATATCTGCTTTGCTCATTGTAGCAACATTTTTAGATTTTCCAAGAGCAGCTTTGCTCCAATCAGCACCGTGGCAACCAGTACATGCACCAGCATTTACAGCGTCAGCCATAACTAAAGTTGATGCAGTTAATGCAACGATTGATAATACGATTTTTTTCATTTTGAACCCTTTTTTTAAATTTCGGGCAAATTATAGTGATTTTACTCTTAAATAGATGTTAATGGTTTATTGGTTAACATTTTGTTAAATTTAAAAAGATATGGGTGTGTAAATGAGATACATTGATGATGATTTAAAAGACAAAACAATCCTTATAACTGGCGGTGCAGGTTTCATTGGTTCAAGCTTGGCATTTTACTTTCAAGAGAATCATCCAGAAGCAAAAGTTATAGTTCTCGACACATTTAGAAGTGGTGAAACTCTCTCCAACGGGAACTTAAGAAGTTTTGGGCATTTTAAAAATCTTATAGGTTTTCGCGGAGAAGTGATAAGCGGTGATATCAACGACAAAGATGTGTTGCTTAACTTAGAATTAAATTATAAATTTGACTATATTTTTCATGAAGCGGCTATCTCTGACACTACCGCACTAGAACAAGATTTGATGATAAGAACAAATGTAAATGCTTATAAAGATTTACTGGAACTTGCTATAGCGCATGGTGCAAATATGATTTACGCTTCATCTGCCGCAACTTACGGTAATGCGTCCTCACCACAGAGAGTAGGGCATGAAGCACCGCAAAATGTTTACGGTTTCTCAAAACTCTGCATGGATAATTTGAGTCGTGAATATATGGATAAAAGTGAGAGTAAAATAGTAGGACTTCGATACTTTAATGTTTACGGTGCGAGGGAGTATTTTAAAAACACGACCGCTTCTATGATTTTGCAGTTTGGTCATCAGATACTCTCTGGTAAAAATCCACGACTGTTTGAAAACAGCGATAAAATTTTACGCGATTTTATCTATATAGAAGATATTGTTCAGGCAAACATCAAAGCGATGAGCGCAAAAGAGAGCGGGATTTTTAATGTCGGAACGGGTAAGGCAAGAAGTTTTCAAGATATAGTGGATATTTTACAGAATGAACTTGGAACTACTCTGCCTTGCGAGTATATCCCAAATCCGTTTGTTGGGAGTTATCAGTTCCATACGGAGGCGGATATCTCTACAACAAAAGAGATACTTGGGTATGCACCTCGTTTTGAGATGGAAGATGGCATAAAAGCCTATGTCGGCGAAATCAGAAAAATTTATGAACAAGAAGTGAAAAAATGAAAAATTTTAAAGGTTTGCATCCTCGTATTTTGGTTGTAGGTGACTTAATGATAGACCATTATCTATGGGGGAGTTGTGAGAGAATCTCTCCAGAAGCACCCGTGCAGGTTGTGGATATCGCAAAAGAGACAACTGTTTTAGGCGGTGCTGGAAATGTCATAAACAATCTTGTTTCTCTTGGAGCTAAAGTTTGGGTAAGCAGTGTTATAGGTGATGATGATATCGGTGTTGAGCTTGTCGGCATGCTTCGCTCTCTTGATGTCGATACCTCAAACATAGTTACTCAAAAGGGTAGAAAAACATCAAAAAAAAGCCGAGTAATAGCCAG
>CAXNED010000170.1:0-3126 GCA_964201385.1 Sulfurimonadaceae bacterium
AGATGGTAGCTACATTGACACCGTTGTTTGCTCGAATGCTGAGTGTTCCTTTAAAACTTACATCCACGATAAAGTCATACTCTGGATAGGTAAGTAAAAAACCGTTGCCGATGATAGAAGTGTTGCCAACAGCGTAGCTTAAGTACCCTTTGTACCCTTTGTAGTAGATCGTCTTTGTCTCTCTTGCATCGCCTAAAAGCTTGACAATGTAGGTTGTAGCCAAGTTGTCAAGGGTGTCATTTTTCTCTGTTTTGAAAAAATCTTTCTTAAGAAGATGTATCTTTTCATCTAAAGCGATAGGCGCATCTTCGAGTTCCATATATTTTGTCGCTTCAAGGAGGAGTGAGAGTTTGTAGTGGTTGTCTTCTTGCGGAAACATAATCTTGTTAAGCTCGCGCATCTCGCTCATAAGGCGCATACAAACTTTGCCATACTCAAAGTTTGCATGCTCTTCCATCTTCCATAAGTCCACTGCATTGACGATGGCGACATAGTGCTCCATCCACGTTGGAGCATCTAGCAAGAAGTGCTCTTTTGCATAGTCGTAGGTGATTTTTGTTGCAGATCTTGAGGTATCAAGAAAATACCATGGGTACTTTTGCGCACTCTCTTCGCCTGTTCCATGATGGTCAAGAAGCAGAAGTGTCACTCTTTTTTTGTTGTTGCCTAGTTTTTCAACTTCACTGTTGAGCCATTTGGACTCTTCTGCTGTCAAATTTAGGTCAGTAATCAAAAGCGTTGCATCTTGAGCGTTTGTTGTGATGTTTTGCAGCATCAACTCCAATGTTTGTTTTACCTCTGCACCATAGTTGGCGTTGTAGTTGAGGAGTTTGTGTGGAGTGTGGCGCATAACAAGTTGGCAACTGTACCCATCTAGGTCAGTGTGTGAGAGATGGTGGATGGTTTGTGTATTCATTTATTTCCTTAGATTTATTTGATAGAGATAGAACCCATAACTTCAAACGTTGCATTTGAGTCTATCTCGGCATGGGAGAGTGTCACGATATCAAGAGAGAAGCGTTCGAGTATCTCTGCAATCCCTCGACGCAACTGCGGATCTACGATAACGACAACAGGAGAAATTCCTTTTTGTAGCATCTCAGCAGCTTTAGCACTTGTTGCTTGGATAAGCGCGTTTATCTCGGTGACATTTAAGAGTAGATGGCGCATTCCCTCACGCTCTTGGGATTTTTCAAGCATCAACTGCTCAGAAGCGGTGTCAAAAGTGAGCAGTCTGACAACCCCATCAGGACCAGAGTACATCTGTGTGATGATGCGAGAGAGTTTCGCGCGCACTTGCTCGGTAATAATCTCAACATTTTTTGTATATTCAGCGATATCAGCGATGGTCTCAAGGATGGTAAGCATATCTTTGAGAGGGATTTTTTCATGCAGCAAGGCTTTGAGAACCCTTTGTATAAGCCCGATGGAAGCCACTTTTTGCAAATCTTCGATGATAACTGGAAAATCACCTTTGATTTTGGTGATGAGCGACTGCACCTCTTGGCGAGTGAGAAGGTCTTCGGCATTTTTCTTCACAAGCTCGCTCATGTGGGTGGAGATAACCGTAGCAGGGTCAACAACAGTATAGCCGTTGATGATGGCATCCTCTTTTTGGTTAGGCTGTATCCACATCGCATCAAGCCCAAAAGCAGGCTCTTTGGTTGCTTCTCCCTTGATGTCGCCTGTTGCCATGCCGCTATCCATCGCTAAAAATTTATCTGGGACGATTTTGCCCTCGCCAATAGCGATGCCCTTAAGTAAAATCTGGTACTGCTGTGGTTGGAGGTGGAGATTGTCTCTGATACGCACTTGCGGCATTAAAAAACCAAAATCGGAGGCTATTTTTCTGCGCATAGAGCGGATGCGCTCAAGCAAATCGCCCCCTTGTGTGTTGTCTGCAAGACGGATAAGCTGGTAGCCAAGGGTAAGTTCAAGCATCTCGACCTTGAGGATGTCTTCAAGTGCACTCTCCTCCTCTTTGGCTATCTCCTCGTTTGTTTTTGCAGGACGTGCGGCAGCGCGCTCTTTTGCTTGCGCCTCTTTCTCTTTTGGCGTGAGAATTCCCTCAACATTGAGGATTGTCAACTCCCCTTTTTCGTATTTATAGAGTGACCAACCAAGAAGTGCAAAAAGTATGCCTACAAGCCCCATAGATGCTGTAGGAAGCCCTGGAACAAGTGCAAAAAGAATCATGATAAAACCTACCGTCATCATGATTTTTGCATTTCCCATGATTTGGTTGATGGTGCCCTCTGCAAAGTTGTCTCCATCGCCAGAAGAGCGGGTGATCATGATACCCGTAGCAGTAGAGATGATGAGTGCAGGAATCTGCCCAACAAGTCCATCCCCGATAGTTAAGAGTGTAAAAACAGAAGCGCTCTCGCTAACTGCCATATCGTGCTGAAAAACACCTATCAAAAAGCCGCCGATGATGTTGATGAGCGTGATGATAATCCCTGCAACAGCGTCCCCTTTGACAAACTTGCTCGAACCGTCCATCGCGCCGTAAAAGTTAGCATCTTGGAGGATTTCTGCTCTTCTTCTCTTTGCCTCCGCATCATCGATAAGCCCAGCGTTAAGGTCTGCATCGACTGCCATCTGCTTACCAGGCATAGAATCAAGCGTAAAGCGTGCTGCAACCTCTGCAACCCTTGTTGAACCTTTGGTGATAACCATAAAGTTGATAATAACTAAGATGGAAAAAACAATAATACCTATGACAAAGTTTCCGCCAACGACAAAGTTACCAAAACTGGTAATAATAGAGCTAACAGCATCAACACCCTCATGCCCATGACTTAAAATCATCCTAGTAGTTGCGATGTTTAGCGCAAGCCGAAAGAGTGTCAAGATAAGGATAAGTGTTGGAAAAGTGGTAAGGTCTGTTGGTTTTGGAACATAGAGCGAGATAAGCAAGATGAGTACTGCAAGAGCCAACGAGATGGTAAGCAAAATATCAAGCATAACCGATGGGAGAGGTACGATGATAATCGCCAAAATCGCCATAACAAAGATAACAACACTTAAATCTCTTTGTCCGATTAAAAAGTTGAGTGCTGTACCGACTTGTTGTCTAGTTGTGAGTTTTTTCGCCAATCTTCTACTCTAAAATATCTGCTAAAG
>CAXNED010000171.1:0-3122 GCA_964201385.1 Sulfurimonadaceae bacterium
AAATCAAGAAGTAAGCTTTTTTCTATTTTTTTGATTCTCACGCTTAGTCTTTTAGTCATAGGCGCTATGGGAACAACCAATTTAAAGGCTATGAAAAAAAATCTTGATGCACTCTATTTTGGCTCACTTGTTCCCATCGTAGAGCTAAACACCATTCTTCAAACATACCATGACAATCTTGTAGGCACGCTTTATAGAGCAAAAGAGGCGCAAATCGCACCTAATGAGTTAAAGTCAGAGATAGAGTTTGCAACTGCACTTATTGACAAAGAGTGGAAAAAGTATGAGGCACATTTTAAAAGAGATGAGGAGCTGGAGTATGTTGCTTATGCAGCAGTTGAGCTCAAAGAGACAAATGCGTATTTTTTATCAATTTTAAGAGCGTTTGAAGATGGGCAAGATATGAGGCAGCTCTCTTTTGGGCAGCTTGAAAAAAGAGTAACGCATATCCATCAAGTGATAAAAAAACTTATCAATTATGAGATAGATATCGCAAAATACGAACGAAAAAACTTTCTAAACGTGTATGAATCTCTTTTACTAAAGCTTGGTGTGCTTTTAGTTATGGTTATTTTGGGAGTTATGGTTGTTTCGTACTATGTCCTCAAAAGTATTCAGAGTGATCAGACTGCACTTGAGATGAGTGCAAAAAAATTAAAGATTGCAAACAAAAAGCTTGAGAGTGCCTCTTATACGGACTCTTTGACCTCTCTGCATAACAGAAGATATTTTAATCTTGTCTATGAACGAGAGCTAAAAAGAGCAAAGAGAAACAACGCGTATATCACTTTTATGATGCTTGATATCGACTACTTTAAACAGTATAACGATACCTATGGGCATATCAAAGGGGACGCGGTTTTAAAAAAAGTGGCATCGGTTTTTCAAGATATCCTAAAGCGTCCGAGCGATTATGTCTTTAGGCTTGGCGGAGAGGAGTTTGGAGTTTTACTTACAGATACATCCGAGACAAACAGTGCGAGTGTTGCACAAAGTATTTGCGATGCGGTCCGAGCAAGTCAAATCACGCATGAGAGTTCAAAAATAGATAAATATATAACAATTTCCATAGGTGTTGCATGTTGCATAGCTGATGGTGCGCTAGATGAAGAGCTTTTGATAGCAAAGGCAGATGAGACGCTCTATAAGGCAAAAGATGGCGGAAGAAATAGGTACGAGCTTACAACGGAGATTAGCACAGCTACTCCGCTAGAAGCAGAGAAACAGAGTGCTTAAACGAGTCCTTGCTCAATCATCGCATCCGCGACTTTTCTAAAGCCTGCTATGTTTGCGCCTAAAACTAAGTTAGTAGGTTGACCAAACTCAGCAGCAGTAGTGCTTGCGCTGAGGTAGATGTTTTTCATAATTTGTGCTAGTTTTGCATCGACCTCTTCAAACGTCCAGCTGCACATAGAAGCATTTTGTTGCATCTCCAACTGACTTGTTGCAACACCGCCTGCATTTGCCGCTTTTCCTGGACCGTAGCAGATTTTTGCATCAACAAAAGCATGAACAGCATCTAAAGTTGAAGGCATATTTGCCCCCTCACTTACGCAGACACAGCCATTTGCAAGAAGAATTTTTGCATCATTTAAGTTGAGTTCGTTTTGTGTAGCACTTGGGAATGCTGCAAAACATTCAACTCCATAAACTGCATTTGTCCCCTCAGGGTACTCTTCTACTGGAGTATATTTTGCATTTGGTCTGCTGTTTAAATACTCAGTAAGTCTCGCTCTTCTTACTTCTTTTAAATCTTTTAAAAGATCTAAGTCGATTCCATCTGGGTCATAAATCATACCGTTTGAATCGCTACATGTTACAGGAAGCGCTCCGAGGTGGTAGAGTTTTTCGATGGTGTAGATAGAAACGTTCCCGCTACCTGAGACAACACATCTTTTACCCTCAAGTGTTTCACCTCTATCTTCTAGCATATATTTTGCAAAGTAAACTGCGCCATAACCTGTTGCTTCTGTTCTTACAAGTGAACCACCCCATTTGAGTGATTTTCCAGTAAGGACACCCTCATATCTGTTGGCTAGTTTTTTGTACATACCAAACATATAGCCGATTTCTCTGCCTCCAACGCCGATGTCACCTGCAGGAACGTCTGTATTTGCGCCGATATGTCTGTAGAGTTCACTCATAAATGCTTGACAAAATCTCATGATTTCATTGTCAGATTTGCCTTTTGGATTAAAGTCACTTCCGCCTTTTCCTCCACCGATTTGAAGACCTGTAAGCGCATTTTTAAAGATTTGCTCAAAACCTAAAAACTTGATAACACCAGCATTAACGCTAGGGTGGAATCTAAGACCCCCTTTGTATGGTCCAAGAGCAGAGTTAAACTCAATTCTAAACCCTTTGTTTACCTGAATTTCCCCATTATCATCTACCCAGTTGACGCGAAAGAGAATTTGACGCTCTGGTTCAACAATTCTCTCAATAATTTTATGTTTTCTATATTTCGGATATTTTTCCATCAAAGGTCTAAGAGACTCTAAAACCTCTTCAGCAGCTTGATAAAATTCTGTTTGTGATGGACTTGTTCTTTTTAGGTACTCAAATACCTCTTTGACATATGGCATATACTTTCCTTTTTTTTTAAATGGAAAAGGATGTTATCTCAAAAAAGATTAAATATTCTATAATTTAGAAGGTTTTTTTATGAAATGATGAAAATTTAATCAATTTTTGTATTGACAAATTTTTTTTTAACTATCTCAGTGTCCGTGTTTAAATCGAAAGTTGTTTTCAACAAGTAAAATTTTAAGTTTCTCTTTGAGTTCACCCTGAAACTCCATCCATTCCTCTTTGAGTGTACCGCCACAGCCAAGTCTCTTTTTGAGTGTTTTTAGCGTAGCTTCTGCATCGTTTTGGCTGAGGTAAAATTCGCCTACGAGAGTTACTGTTTTGCCGTTTCTTTTCTCTTTTTTAAAAAACAAAAAGTGCTTTTGCGGCTCTAAAATCTCGTGAGATATCTCTGTTTTTCTAGCAGAGGCAACCTCTGCCCATCCATCTTCTATCTCTGCACCGACAAAAATATCAAGCTTTTTGCCTCTGCTCACAGGCAAACCTTTTGTCTTAAAATGCTTGTGTCTGATGGAGTGAGGGTTGCGTCTTCT
>CAXNED010000172.1:0-3096 GCA_964201385.1 Sulfurimonadaceae bacterium
AAAATACAGTGTTTTGGAGTTGGTTCAAAAACTTGGATACTCTCAGGCTCTTTGTCTTCATCAAAAACAAGAAGTTCCCCAGGTCTGACATCTCGTATAAACTCTGCTCCAACAAGGTCAAATGCACATGTTTCACTCGCAACTATGTAGCCGCCGCTTGGAATTTTGCCGAGGCTTAGAGGGCGAAAGCCGTGACGGTCACGCATAGCAAACATCTTTGTTCTGCTCAAAAATACAAGTGAGAATGCACCCTCAATCTTACCAACAGCATCGATGATTCTGTCAAGAAGTTTTCTTTTTTCGCTCTTTGCTATAAGATGGATAAGATTTTCTGTATCCATAAAAGTTTGAAAAATCGCACCTTTATCGATAAGTTTGTTTCTAATCTCTTCGGCATTTGTGAGGTTTCCGTTGTGTACAATCGCCATTTCGCCTAAGTCATATCTTGCAAAAACAGGTTGTGCATCAAGGATAGAGTCATCCCCAGCAGTAGAGTAGCGAGTATGCCCAATAGCGCTTGAGCCTCTGAGTGTTTCGAGTTTTTTCTCATCAAAAACGCGCATAACCAAACCGCGTTTTTTGATAGTTTGAAGTTTTGTTCCGTTTGAAGAGCTGATTCCCGCTGCTTCTTGACCGCGATGCTGAAGCGCATGCAGTGAAAAATAAGCTAGTTTAGAAGCCTCTTTATTACCATAGATTCCTACAACCGCACATTTTTCATTTACATCTTCTAGCACTTTTTTCTCCTTGAGAATAATTAATGGAATTATACTCAAACCAAATTAAAATTTGACTTTGACAGGGAGTGTTAAATCCCTAAGCAATCACCGATTGAGTATAAACCAGCTTCTTTGTCAACAAGCCATGAAGCCGCTCTGATAGCACCCTTGCTAAATGTGCTTCTTGAAGTTGCAGTATGGTTAAGCTCTACAAACTCGCCATCATTGTAAAAACCTACAGTATGACGACCTACGATATCCCCGCCACGGAGTGCCATAACAGCAATCTCATCTGCACTTCTCTCGCCAATGTTGCCATCACGTCCGCTTATACGCACTTTTTCAAGAGCCAAACCTCGCCCAGCGGCAGCTGATTCGCCAAGAGTAAGTGCTGTGCCGCTTGGCGCATCTTTTTTATGACGATGGTGCATCTCCACTATCTCGATATCAAACCCTTTGAGTGCCGCGGCTGCTTGATGGACAAGTTTGTTAAGAAGCGCTACACCCAAAGACATGTTGGTAGCGTAGAGAATCGGCATATTTTCACTTGCCTGTTTTAAAAGATTGAGCTGATGCGCATTTAAACCTGTTGTACCGATGACGAGAGGTTTTGGAATCTCAAGAACTGCTTCAAGCATGACTTCAGTTGCTTCAGGAAGTGAGAAATCGATAACGATATCACACCCATGAAGAAATGATTTTATGTCTGTGGTAACCAAAACAGAGGGGTCGATAGAAAATTCAAGACTATTTCTCACATAAACTGTACTAAGACTTATATCTTGCGTAGTTTTAAGATCATCCAAAAGAAGCTTTCCAACCCTGCCATTCGCCCCAAAAACACCAACTCTTACCATTTTTATCCCTTTAATGATTTAATAACTCGTCAACATAAGCAATCGCTTGAAGTGCAGCAACTGCACCATCACCCGCGGCACAAACAACCTGTTTTGGAGCAGCGATGCGCATATCTCCCGCTGCAAAAAGACCTTTTGTTGATGTTTTCATACTGATGTCAACAACAACCTCTCCATTTTTGCTCATCTCACACAAAAAGCTTCCATCCTCTTGCATAAGTGTCTGGTTGTTGACATCGTTGCCAACAAACGTAAAGACCCCTGGGACTTTAATATCACGAATCTCACCACCACTCGTCTCAACCAAGATGCCTGCAACACCCATATTGTCGCCATAAACCTCTTTTGGTTTTGCATTAAGCACAAGTTCGATGTTTTGAGTTTTTTTTACTCTCTCAACTGTATTTGGAGCTGAGCGAAATGTGTCGCGTCTGTGGATAAGATAGACTTTTGAGCAGAGTTTTGCAAGGTAGAGTGCCTCTTCAAGTGCAGTATCGCCGCCGCCAATAACTGCAACCTCTTTTCCTTTGTAGAAAAATCCGTCACATGTCGCACACGTACTTACACCTCTTCCAAAAAGCTCATCTTCTCCTGCAAAACCTGCACGTCTTGGAGAAGAACCAGTACAAACGATAACGCTGTACGCTTCACTTGTTGTGCCATCTTCTTTATGTATTTTGAAGATATCACCCTCTTTGCTTACGCGTGTTACAGTAATCATATCATGCTTGAGTCCAAATTTTTGGCACTGCTCGGGCCACGGTATCATCAAATCCATTCCGCTAATCTCGCCTGTTACACCAGGGTAATTTTCTATCTCAGAACTTTGCGTTATTTGCCCGCCAGGCATACCTTTTTCAAACATAACAACGTTGCCAAGTCCGCCACGTGTCGCATAAAGTCCAGCTGTTAGTCCAGCGGGTCCACCGCCGATAATTGCGCAATCTAAAATCATAAATATTCCTCTTACAAATCTTTTATTATGGTTGATAATTCATTCAAATTATCGAGTTTGCGTATCATACTATCTTGTTTATAAATCTGCTCTTTCGTTTTTTTGATAAGAAAAATAGATGGGGATTCGTAGATGTTAAAGCGCTGAATAAAGCTAAGCGATGTCTTTGTTCCAGACCTTAAAAAGATAGTATTTTGCGTATTGTCAAACGCTTCATTGTAGTAGTCGATGGCTATGATTTTGTGATTAAGTTTTATTTGGGAGAGGAGCTTTGGAACTTCTCTCTCTTTGGAAGAGTAGAAAACAACGATATACATATCTTCACTTGGCGTAAAAATATCTTTTTGTTCATAAAAAATCAACTCTTTAAAATCTATAAATTTGTACTCTGAAAACTTGTAGTTGAAGTAAGCAAAGGCAGCAGCAATCATCGCTGCGCCAAAGAAAGAGGCTAGAAGAGTGGAGAGGGAAAAGAGACTTTTGCCTCTTGGACTCACCTTGCCACTCTTTGTAATTACGCTAAAAGTGCGTCGATTTTTTGTGCAAGAGCAGCTTTTGACTGTGC
>CAXNED010000173.1:0-3089 GCA_964201385.1 Sulfurimonadaceae bacterium
GTCGCAGTGTCGAAAAAACTATTTTTAGAGACGCTTGGCTGTGCTATGAACTCACGTGACAGTGAGCATATCATCGCAGAACTCCATGAAAAAGAGGGGTACGAGACAACGGACGATATCACAACTGCCGATTTGATTCTCATTAACACTTGTTCCGTGCGAGAAAAACCTGTAGCAAAGCTCTTTTCAGAACTTGGTGTTTTTAACAAAAAGAGAAAAGAGGGCGCAAAGATAGGTGTTTGCGGATGTACAGCTTCGCATCTTGGCGAAGAGATTATCAAGCGTGCTCCTTATGTAAGTTTTGTTTTGGGTGCGAGAAATGTCTCTAAAATCACAGAAGTTTTGCACAAAGACAAAGCGGTTGAGATAGATATCAACTACGATGAGAGCGAATTTGCTTTCAATGACTTTCGCACATCTCCCTACAAAGCCTATATCAATGTCTCCATCGGATGTGACAAAGCGTGTACCTACTGCATCGTTCCAAAAACACGTGGAGAAGAGATCTCTATTCCATTAGAGTTGATTTTGCGTGAAGCAGAAAAAACAGTTGCACGTGGCGCAAAAGAGGTGTTCCTTTTAGGGCAAAATGTCAATAACTACGGTCGCCGTTTTTCAGGGGAACATGAGAAGGTAAACTTTACCGAACTCCTAAGAAGATTAAGCGCTATTGATGGGTTAGAGAGGATTCGTTTTACCTCACCGCACCCTTTCCATATGGATGATGAGTTTATCGAGGAGTTTGCAAAAAACCCTAAAATCTGCAAATCGATGCATATGCCGCTTCAAAGCGGTTCGACGAAAGTGCTTCGCGATATGAAGCGTGGTTATACAAAAGAGTGGTTTTTAAATAGAGTGGAGAAGCTAAGAGCACTCTGCCCAGAGACAAGCCTCTCAACAGATATTATCGTTGCATTCCCTGGTGAGAGTGATGAGGATTTTGAAGAGACGCTTGATGTGATGCGACGTGTCAAGTTTGACCAAATCTTCTCATTTAAGTACTCCGCGCGTCCAGAGACGGAGGCGGAACACTTTACCAATGTAGTCGATGAAGATGTCGCTTCTATGAGACTTACCACATTGCAAAATCTTGCAACAGACATCTTGGATGAGAAGAACAAGACACATCTTGGAAAAGTGTATCGTGTTTACTTTGAAGATTTAAATCAAGACTACTTTGTAAGTGGGAGAAGCGATAGCAGTCTTCTTATCAAAGTCAAAGGCTCAGATGAGCTTTTAGGTGCGTTTCGTGATGTCAAGATAACAGAGATAGGACGAACGATTTTAACTGGAGAAATTGTTGGCTAAGAGATTTTTTCGAGCATTGGCGCTTCTCGTTGTTCCTTTTTTAGCCTCTTTGTTCATCAGATTTATCTACGCTACAAACAAAAAAAACTTTTACGCACCTCCTAGCATCCCAGAGGAGCCAACTATCTTTGCTTGTTGGCACGGGGAGCTTTTGATGCTTCCTTACCTCTACTTCAGATACAGAAAAAAAACCCACGCCAAAGTACTTATCTCAAGCCATTTTGATGGGATGTTGATTTCTAAAACTATTACTTATTTTGGACTTGGAACCATTTCGGGTTCGACCAACAGAAATGCGACAAGAGTTTTGATGCAGGGTATTAGGGCTATCAAAGACGGCTACGACATAGGAATTACACCAGATGGTCCAAAAGGTCCCAGACATGAGGTTGCAGATGGTATAATAGCCATGGCGCAAAAAGCAGAAGCTAAAATTGTTCTCGTAGAGATGAAACCGACAAAGTTTTGGCAGCTGAGTAGTTGGGATAGATTTACCATACCAAAGCCTTTTGGCACACTCAACTACTATGCCTCGTCACCTCTTGATGTGCGTGGGTTGGATATGCAGAGTGCAAAAAAGATGATTCAAGAGGGGTTAAAAAAACATGAAGAGTAGAGTGTTTGTCTTTGTTGTTGCTGCATCTTTGCTCTTTATCATGGCTCTCTACTTTCTCATCAACCCATCTTACGAAAAATCCCTTCGTGCAAAGTACTACTATGAAACAGGTGAGTACGCAGAGGCATACAACCTCGCAAAAGAGGCTTTTGATATCGATGCTTACAACCGTATGGCGGCAACTGTTATGGCACAATCGCAAACATCGCTCAAGTATAAAAACTACATAGACGATGCAAAAAAGTATATGAATAGCATAGATGAGATTGCAAAACATAAGCAGATATCAGATGCCGATAAAGCAAAGATAAAAATGATGTGCAACATTATGTTAGGTTCGTACATCAAGCTAGCGCCAAGCGTTATTACCGATGAGGAGCTGGTGCAAGAAG
Source organism: Sulfurimonadaceae bacterium (assembly GCA_964201385.1). GTDB lineage: Bacteria > Campylobacterota > Campylobacteria > Campylobacterales > Sulfurimonadaceae > Sulfurimonas. Next base: position 2,317 of record CAXNED010000173.1, read on the forward strand.
CCGCAGCGTATCATGCAAAATTTGAGAAGCTACTTGAAAAAGTTACTAAAAACTAAGCAAAAAGAGTTTCTTTCCTATCTCCAAGAGAGAAGAGGATACTCTGATTTGACTATCAAAAGCTACGATGAGTCTTTAAATGAAGCGCTTGCGTGCATCGAAGCAGTGCAAGAGAAGGAGCATACGCTTCTCAATCTTATGCCTTATCGCATCAAAATCGCCTCGCTAAACCCCAAAACAATCAGCAAAAAACTCAGTGCCGTGCGCTCCTTTTCAGCGTATCTAAACGATAATGGGATGAAGGTGGTTTTAAAGGCAGATGAGAGCATTAAAATCGCAAAAACATTGCCAAAACCCATCGCGCATGAGTATATCGTAGAGGCACTTGCAGGCGGGGAGCTTGAGGAGAGAGTGGTTGTAACTCTGCTCTATACACTGGGGTTACGCATCTCTGAACTTGCTTCTTTGGAGCTTCAAGCTATCTCGCATGATTGGGTGCGTGTTCTAGGCAAAGGAAACAAGCAAAGAGATGTGCCGCTCCTTGAGGGTTCTAAGAAATTGCTTGATGCGTATTTGAGCAAATGTCAGCGAAATAGATTTGTTTTTGAAAAAAATGGCGAAAAATTAAGCGAAAACAGTCTAAGATATATGGTTATAAAAGTCTTTAGAAGAGTAGGGCTTAAAGTCTCTCCACATCAACTCCGTCACTCTTTTGCATCGCAACTGCTCAACGCTCATGCGCCGATTGCTGATGTGAGTGAGTTGCTTGGGCACTC
>CAXNED010000174.1:0-3068 GCA_964201385.1 Sulfurimonadaceae bacterium
GCCTTGTTTATCGCATTTTGCTCCAAACCTAAAAACTCACTTGCAACGATAAGATGCCCAGTTGAAGAGATGGGAAGGAACTCGGTAAAGCCCTCGATAACGCCTAAAATAGTAGAATCAACGAGAGTCATGAGAACCTTTTTGATGAAAATTTAGTGAAATTTTACCATAAAACTAAAGAGCCAATTTAAGTTATTTGGATATAATGCGAGGTTTTAAATTTTAGAATATATTAGGAATTTTCAGATGTTACTCTTTACCCCTGGTCCTACCCCCGTCCCACAAAATGTTCGTAATGCAATGAGTGATGAGACGATGCACCACCGCACACCCGAATTTGAAGCTATCTTTGAAAAAACTAGAAAACATCTTTTTAACCTCTTTGGAAGCGATGAGGTTATCATGCTTGCTTCAAGCGGTACTGGTGCGATGGAAGCGGCAGTTGTAAACCTTTGCCACAACACGCTTTTAAATGTAAACTCAGGAAAATTTGGCGAGAGATTTGGAAAAATAGCTCTTGCTCATGGACTGAAAAATGTCACAATCAGCAACGAGTGGGATACGCCAGTAAGCGTTGAGGCAGTTGTAGAAGCAGTGAAAAACAACCCAGACATAGACGCTATAGCCGTGCAGATAAGCGAATCGGCAGGCGGACTTCGCCATCCAGTTGAAGCGATTGCAAAGGCTATAAAAGAGATAAATCCAAATATTATGATTATCGCCGATGGCATTACTGCCGTGGGTGTTGAGAAGATTGAGATTGCTAACATTGACTGTCTGATTGCGGGAAGCCAAAAAGCACTTATGCTCCCTCCAGGACTTGCGATTTTAGGGCTAAGCAACGCTGCAATTGAGAAAATCGGCAAAGGAAGAGGTTACTACTTCAACCTTGCTACCGAGATAAAATCTCAAAGAAAAAACACGACCGCATGGACGGCTGCTACAACTTTGACTATCGGGCTTTTAGAGATACTAGAAACTATCGAAAAAAACGGCGGTTTAGAGAAACTTTATGAAGAGACTGCTACAAGAGCAAACGCCGTTACTTTGGCACTTCAAGCGATAGGTCTCCATATCTATCCAAAAACTCCTGCACTCTCCATGACAACGGTTGATGATGAAAACGCATCACAAATCAGAAAGATTTTAAAAACTGATTTTGGCGTAAATGTTGCAGGCGGACAAGACCACCTTGATGGTAAAATCTTCCGTATAAACCAGATGGGTCTCATCGCTCCTTATGAGATTTCATGGGTTGTAAACTCTGTTGAACTCGCTCTTGCCAAACTTGGAAGAAGAGCGTATGATGGTACGGCAAACAAAGTTTTCAATGAAAAATATTTTAAGTTGGCGAGTAAATGATACTAGAACACGAAATTCCTAGCGGTTCAAAACTCTACTTCGGCAAAAGTGCAAAGATAAAAAGAGAGATAGAAAAAGTCGCTAGCGATATTTTATACTCTAAGGGATTTGAGGAGATTGTTACTCCCATCTTTTCGTATCATCAGCACAAAAGCATCGCCAATGAGCGAGAGCTTATCAAAGTAAATGATGAGAAAAACAACTCTATCTCACTAAGAGCCGACTCAACGATTGACGTTGTACGCATCATCGAGAAGAGACTTGGGCGCAACACGGAACATAAAAAGTGGTTTTATATCCAGCCAGTTTTTCGCTACCCGACAGATGAGCAGTTTCAAATCGGCGTGGAGTTTATGGGAGAGAACAAACTCTCATCCGTTTTAAATATTGCCATAGAAATTTTTGAAGCACTTGAGGTGCGTCCACTCATCCAAATCTCCAACATGATGATACCAAAGCTCTTGGTTGAGATGTTTGAGGGTTTAACTCTTGATGATTTTAGACATATAAACATTGAGAAGTTTTTAAATCTAAAAGTTGATTGGCTTGAAAAACTTGTCTATCTGCAACACCCAGAGCAAGTGGATGAACTTCTTGAGATAGTTCCGCCTGCTATAAGAGTGGAGCTAGAGAAGATGAAGAGTTTGTGTGAAGCTATCGGGTGTCCAAATAGCGTTTTGGCACCTCTTTACTATGCAAAAATGCTCTACTATGATGAACTCTTCTTTAGGGTCATAGAGAAAAATGAGGTCTTTGCAAGAGGCGGAAGATATAAAAATGCAGAACTTAGTTCTGTAGGTTTTGCAATTTATACAGATGTATTAGTAGAAACTAAAGCGAAATAGAGGAAGAGTAATGAAAGCAGATTTAGTAGTAGGCATCCAATGGGGTGATGAGGGAAAAGGAAAAATCGTTGATAGATTGGCGAAAGAGTACGATATGGTTTGCAGAAGCCAAGGCGGACACAATGCGGGTCATACGATTTGGGTTGATGGCACGAGATATGCGTTGCATCTTATCCCATCGGGCATCCTAAATCCAAAAGCCATCAACGTTATAGGAAACGGTGTTGTTCTCTCTCCTGAGTCTATCATCAAAGAGATGACACAGTTTGAGGCTTTAGAGGGGAGACTTTTTATCTCTGACAAAGCACACTTAAACCTTCCTTACCACTCTCTCATCGACCAAGCACGTGAGAAGCTCAAAGGCGACAAAGCTATCGGTACTACTGGAAAAGGCATCGGACCTGCATATTCTGATAAGATTAACCGTATCGGCCTAAGAGCTGGAGAGCTTTTAAACCCTGCTAAACTTTGCGACAAAGTGCTTGAGTATTTTGAGCAAAACAGAGCGCTTTTTGAGATTTTAGAGATAAAAACACCAAACAAAGAGGCACTTTTAGAAGAGCTTCAAGGCTACAGTACAAAACTCTCCTCTTTTATCACAGACACAACACAGCTTCTTTGGAGAGCGTTAGATGAGGAGAACAAAAGAGTACTTCTTGAGGGTGCGCAAGGTACGATGCTTGACATAGACCACGGAACTTATCCTTATGTCACATCAAGTTCAACTGTAAGTGCTGGAGCATGTACGGGTCTTGGCATCAACGCAAAAGATATCGGCAAGGTAATTGGTATCGTCAAGGCGTACTGTACACGTGTTGGAAATGGACCATTCCCGAGTGAAGATTTGGGCGAGGATGGAAA
>CAXNED010000175.1:0-3049 GCA_964201385.1 Sulfurimonadaceae bacterium
TTTGAGATGCCCTTTAGAGTGTTTAAACAGTTATAGTATGAATTTTAGATATAATCGCGTAATTTTATAAAAAGAGATACGTTTATGGACATTAGAGAAGAGTTTTTAAGATTTTTTGAGTCAAAAAACCACGCAAGAGTTGCAAGTGAGCCCTTAGTGCCAGATGATGCCTCGCTGCTTTTTAACAATGCAGGCATGGTGCCTTTTAAGTCGATTTTTACGGGTGAAGTACCTGTTCCGCAAAATCCTCGTGCTACTTCATGCCAGACTTGCATAAGAGCTGGCGGCAAGCATAACGACCTTGAAAATGTCGGCTACACCGCAAGACACCACACTTTTTTCGAGATGTTGGGCAACTTTAGCTTCGGTAACTACTTCAAAGAAGATGCGATTGACTATGCGTGGGAGTTTATAACAGAGGTTATGAAATTTCCAAAAGAGAAGCTTTGGGTAACTGTTCATGAGAGCGACGATGAGGCTGAACTTCTTTGGCAAAAACATGTAAGCCTTGAGCGTATTATGCGTTTGGGCGATAAAGACAACTTCTGGCAGATGGGTGACACTGGACCATGTGGACCGTGTAGCGAAATCTTTTTTGACCAAGGTGCGGAGAGTTTTTCTGGTTCAGAAGACTATATGGGCGGAGACGGTGATAGATTTTTGGAGATTTGGAATCTTGTATTTATGCAGTACGAGAGACGTGCGGACGGCAAACTTACACCGCTTCCAAAACCATCCATCGACACAGGTATGGGGCTAGAGAGAGTTGTGGCTATTAGCGAGGGCGTTACAAGCAACTACTCTTCATCTCTTTTTATGCCGATAATCACAAAAGTTCAAGAACTTATAGGCAAAGAGTATGTTTACGCTAGCGGCGCATCGTACCGTGTTATAGCCGACCACATAAGAACGGTGCTTTTCTTGTTAGCACAAGGTGTAAATTTCTCAAACGAGGGGCGTGGTTATGTGCTTCGTCGTATTCTTCGCCGTGCTGTTCGTCATGGATATCTTTTAGGATTTAGCGAACCGTTTATGTACAAACTTGTAGATACGGTTGTAGCGATTATGGGCAAAGAGTATGACTATTTGGCTCTGAAATCAAATGCAGTAAAAGAGCAGATAGAGCTTGAAGAGGCGAGATTTTTCAAAACTATCGCTTCGGGAATAGAGCTTTTCAATGCTGAACTTGAAAATACAAAAGAGGTTTTCAGCGGCGAGGTTGCGTTTAAACTTTATGACACTTTTGGTTTCCCGCTTGACTTGACAGAAGATATGCTAAGAGAAAAAGAGCTAAAACTTGATTTGGCTACATTTGAGGCGTTAATGCAAGAGCAGAGAAGCCGTGCAAAAGCCGCTTGGAAGGGCAGCGGAGATGATGTGGTCGCTGGAGATTTTAAAGAGCTTTTAGAGAAATTTGGCGAAAACAGTTTTGTGGGCTATGAGAGTACAAAACATAATAGCAAGGTTTTGGCACTTTTAGATGAAAATTACCATCATGCGGAGAAACTCTCAGCAGGTACAAACGGTTGGGTATTTTTGGATGTTACTCCTTTTTATGCGCAAAGCGGTGGACAGTGTGGAGACAGTGGAGAGCTTGCAGGTTTTGCAAAAGTGCTTGATACTAAAAAATTCTTTGGACTAAACTTATCGCAAATCTCGGTAGAAAAAGAGCTAAAAGTTGGCGATGAGGTTGAAGCAGTTGTAGATATCTCAAGAGGAGAGATAACAAAACACCACTCCGCAACTCACTTGCTTCATGCGGTTCTTTTTGATGTTTTGGGAGACCATATCTCTCAAGCAGGCTCTTTGGTGGAAGCGGACAGGCTAAGATTTGACTTCTCTCATCCAAAAGCACTCTCTCATGCGGAACTAGTAGAGATAGAGACAAGAGTAAATTATGAGATTATGCGTGGCACAAGCGGTAAAACTGAGGTCATGAGCATCGATGAAGCTAAAAAGTCGGGTGCAAAAGCTCAGTTTGGCGAGAAGTACGGCGATGAAGTCCGAGTAGTCAGTTTTGGCGATGTGAGTGTCGAGTTTTGCGGCGGTGTGCATGTTGACAATACTGCGGTTATCGGCTCATTTATCATCACAAAAGAGAGCGGTGTAAGTGCGGGTGTGAGACGCATAGAAGCGGTTTGTGGACATGCGGCGTATGAGCATTTTACCCAGCAAAGAGTTCTCATAAAAGAGATAGAAGCAGAGGTAAAAAACCTTGATGTTATGGCAGGCATAAGCAGACTAAAGTCCAACATAGCAGAGCTTAAAAAAGAGCTTCAAGATGCTCAAAGCAGTGTAAAAACAGATATAAAAGTAGAGCTGATAAACGGCGTAAGCGTTGTTGTAGATGAGCTTGGCACGGGCGATATCAAAGAGAAGATTGATGAGCTTAAAAACCAAAACGAGAAACTCTGTGCAATCCTCTTTCAAGTAAAAGATGACAAAGTGATGATGGCGGCGGGTGTTAAAAACGCCGACGCAAAAGCAGGCGATTGGATAAAGCACATTGCTCCTCTTCTTGGCGGCGGCGGCGGCGGAAGAGCAGATTTTGCTCAAGCTGGCGGCAAAGATATCTCAAAACTTCAAGAAGCTAAGACGGAAGCGTTGCGATTTATCACAGAGATACTCGCATAATGCAAGATATCTTTTTAGAGTACAAAACGCTTTTTGTCTTTTTACATGTCATTAGCGGTGTTGTATGGGTTGGTGGCATGGTAGCAATGCGCTATGCGGCACACCAATCTTTTTTGAACATAGAATCCCCTCAAAAACGCCTAGAACACATAGTTTATGCACTCAAGCGACTTTTTGCTATCGTCGTTCCTTTTGTGGTAATTTTACTTGTCACTGCCATTTTTATGGTCAAGGGTTATGGTCTCTCACAAAGCGATTTCGCACCTCTTAGCTATGCAAAAGAGGCTATTTGGAGCGTGATGTTTGTCAATCTTATGGTCATGATATTGCGACGAAACAGAGGCGAACGGATGCTTCATGCGGGTAACATGGTGGGGGCGAAAAACCAGATAGAGCTTATCGGAAAAGTGATGGT
>CAXNED010000176.1:0-3019 GCA_964201385.1 Sulfurimonadaceae bacterium
AGACCGTCGCAAACCTGGAAAAAGCGAGTTTGAAACGGCAAGAAAAGAGGATGACAAAGTAGATATACTCAGCGGAGTGTTCGAGGGCAAAAGCACAGGAACGCCCATCGCCATGGTCATCTACAACACAGACCAGAAGTCCAAAGACTACTCCAACATCAAAGATGTTTTTCGCCCTGGGCATGCGGATTTTACCTACTTTCACAAGTACGGTTTGCGTGATTACCGTGGCGGTGGAAGAAGCTCCGCAAGAGAGACGGCGGCTAGAGTGGCGGCGGGTGCTATCGCAAAACTGATGTTACGTCAGCTTGACATCGAAGTGCTAAGCGGTATTTGTGAGATTGACGGGATAAAATCAGAAATTTTTGACTATGAGGCGGCAAAAGCAAGTATCATTTATGCGCTTGATGCCACAAAAGAGGATGCGCAAAAAGAGGCAGTACTTAGAGCCAAAAATGCACACGATTCTGTTGGCGGTGTCTCAAGAGTGGTAGTACGCGGTGCGCCGATAGGGTTGGGTCAACCGCTTTATTACAAGCTAGATAGTGTTTTAGCGGACGCCATGATGGGCATCAATGCAGTAAAAGCAGTTGAGATAGGCGATGGAATTTTAAGTGCTTCTTTAAAGGGGTCGCAAAACAATGATGCCATAAGAGCGGATGGATTTGTCTCTAACCATGCGGGCGGTATCTTGGGTGGTATCAGCAACGGCGAGGAGATAGTTATGAACGTCTATTTTAAACCGACACCCTCCATCTTTCAAGAGCAGAAAACCATTACAAGCCAAAATGAAGAGGTTGATTTTTCGCTCAAAGGACGTCATGACCCATGCGTAGCCATCAGAGGAACGGTGGTCTGTGAGGCGATGGCGGCACTTGTCATCGCAGACATGGTGCTTCTAAATATGGGTTCAAAGATGGACGGGGTTGTCAAATATTATAAAATATAGTTTAAATTATTAAAATAATAAGTTTTTATTAATTTAAATAGAGTTAAAATGTCCCTGAAAAATCAAAAGAGGTGATATTTATGCGTGTTTTTTTATTTATGTTTATTCTTGTATTTACACTACAAGCAAAGCCAATTTTTAGCAATACTGACCAAGCAGACAGCTCTCAGTACATAGACGCTCTGAAAAATCTTGTTGTTGCAACACAAAAAACCAGAGGCTTGACAAACAGCTATCTCAATGGCAACTTAATCGCTTTGATGCTTGTGCAAGATGCTAAAAGTGATATGAAAAAAGCTATAGGCACTATGGAGTCTTTGAAGCTTGCTTCAGACCCAGTTATCAATCAAAGAGCTTCTGGCATGAGCAGTAAGCTCATAGAGCTAAATCGTAAAGGGTTGAAGCTCAAACCTGAAGAGGCATTTGAGCGTTATACGCAAGAGATTGAGCAGATTTTGATGCTTGCGCAAACAGTAAGCAAAAGAAGCGCAGAACACATGACTCCTTTTGCAAAAGATGCATCATTTGTGATGATGGAACAGATGTTGCCGCTTACAGAGTATGTAGGACAACTAAGAGGTTATGGTTCAGGAATCGCTGCAAAAGGCGCAATGACACAAGAACAAAAAGAGAATCTCTCGGCAATTATCGCAGATTTAACCTCTCTTCATAAAGAGTTGCAAGCACGTATAAGAAATGTTCTGAGCAGTGGTAAAAAGTACTATCCACAAGATATAGAGGCAAAAGTTGAAAAAATGAACAGTTCGCTTGAAGCTTATGTAGCGTTTGCAAAAAAAGAGTTTTACAAAGAGAGTATCGCCATCAATCCTGATGACTACTTTACAAACGGAACAGAGATAATAACACAGATTATCTCTCTCTATGACGCAACAAACAGAGCTGTACTAGAAGATTCTAAAGGGTGGTTGTAAGACCAAAAGAGAGTTACTCTTTTGGTTCCATCTTGCTTTTTGCAGATTTTATAGCAGTTCCGAGGGCTGTTTTAGCGATTCCCCATGCTTGAATGCCCATTCTTTTTGCCTCTTTTGCCGTCTCAGACTTCAGAGCAGTATCTGCTTTTTTAACCGCTGTTTTTGCCAAAGTAGAAAATCTCTCCTTCATAACAACAGCTGTCTCTTTAGAGATATGGATAAGCTCTTCGAGGTCATAACGCATCTTTTTGTTAAGCTCTAAAAGAATCTTCCCGATGGTTGGCTCACTCTCGTTTGCCTGTGTCTGAACGACTTGCAAAAAGAGCGTGTCAGTCTGGTTCAAATCCTCCATAATGGTGTCATAATCTTCTATAAGGATGTGTTTAGCCTCAAGCGGCATAAAGGCAAGTCTCTTTTTAAACCTATCGATTGACTCAAGCAAACCTGCGCGCATACCCTTTAAAGTTGCCTCTAAAATATCTTCAGACATATTTGGTGAAACTTCCGCAACCCCAATACTTGAGTGCAAGATGGTAGAGAGGATTTTTCTTACACGTATGGTGTTGAGCGTTCCCTCTTTGATAGTCTCAAAAGTCAGTTCGCGCACTATCTCTTGAATCATGTTTTTCGCCTCAGAGTCTTTAGACTTCTCAAGCGCTGTGATGATAGCTCCCTCAACCGTTTCGCCCAACAAATCAAAGAGGTCTATGGATTGAAGTTTTGCTTGATGCAGTTTTGAGAGAGTGAGTGCGTCATCTTTGTCGATAAGAGACTCTATATCATTGAAAATCGCATATTTAGCCTCTTGCAGCTCACTTTGTTTTTTTTGGATATTTTTCTCAAGAAGCTCTTTTTGTACCAAAAGTTCGGCAAGTGTATCGTGAAGCTCTTTTGTGCGCTCCTCTATAACACTTGCCGTAACCTCTTTAATCTCATGTAAATCCATTTTTTCAAATGCTATCGTGTGCAACTCTTGTAAACTCATTGTGAACTCCTTTTAAAGTACCATTTTGATATGTTGGTGCGCTTTGAGCGCTTCATAGATGAAGTTTCTGTCATCTTCATTGTGGACAAGCATATCAAGATTCATGCTTACATACTTGCCGCCTTTAGAATTTTTGGAGTGCGAGAGTTTATG
>CAXNED010000177.1:0-3010 GCA_964201385.1 Sulfurimonadaceae bacterium
TGCGTCAGCGCTTCGATAATGAGCTTCTTGTTTTTAAACTTATACTCCAAAATCTCTTCTAAATCTTCTATTTTCTTACTCATTTTCTCTTCTCTTTCATCTTTTGAGCTTCCTCTTTTGCCAAAACGTCGCATCGTTCATTCTCTACATGTCCATCATGCCCTCGAACCCATGTTGCACTTACTTTGTGCGGTTTTGCCACTTTTATGTACTCCATCCATAAGTCTGGATTTTTTACCTTTTTAAAATCCCTCTTTACCCAATCATTAAGCCACTCGTTAATCCCCCGCACAACATAAGATGAGTCTGAAACGATAGCAACCTCACACGCTTCCCTTAGCGCTCTAAGTCCTTCAATGACACCTAAAAGTTCCATCCTGTTGTTCGTCGTGTGCAGCTCTCCGCCGCAAATCTCTCTCTCTTTGTCTCCAAAACGAAGAATTGCGCCGTACCCGCCTGGACCTGGGTTTCCAAGCGCACTGCCATCACTGAAAAGAGTTATTTTCTTCACTAAAATCCTTATGATAATCTTTAACAAGAGCGATTTCTGCTCTTGAGGTATCTATCGCGTGGCAACTGCTGCAACGGTGAAACGCAAAGGGAAAAACAACTTTGCAGCTGTTACAGATATATTCAAAACCAAGTGTTGCATTCACTCTTGTATCAAGGTTAATGAGGATGTCGAGCTCAAAAACAGAGCTTCTGTTTGCCACTTCGATATACCCTTTGGCACTGTAAAGCTCCCTGAGATAACCGTTTTGCATAATAACCTCAAGGTTCAAATCTTTTTTATCCACGTTCCACAAAATGTCGATAAGCAGTTCGGATTTTGAAGCATCAAAGTTCTCCCAAGCAACCTTTGGGTTGATGCGAAAGAGATACTCAAAAACCAGATAACCAAGCGCTTGAGAATTTTTATGAATTTGTAACAGCTCCTCTACTTTTTCCTCTGATGAGAGCTTTGAGGAGTTGAGCACGAGCAGTGCTTCAAGATAAGCTCTCTCCACTGTCGTATCTCTTCCAAGTTCCCCTAAAGGCTCTAAAACTTCCATCGCTGCTTTGTAGTCCCGCACTCGCTCATAGACCAAAAGTAGATAGCTGAGCGCTTGAGGCGTGCGAGGGTTGTTTTTTAGTATCTCTAAAAAAATCTGTCTTGAGCGTTCAAGAAAGCCTGCTTTAAAGTACGTTTTTCCAAGCAAAAACATAGTATCTCTGTAGTTTGCTTTGTCTCCAACCTTTAAAAGTTCACTGTAAATCTCGATGCTTTTTTCATAATTACCGCTCTTAGCATAGGCGTTTGCAAGCAAGAACCAAGATTTTTCAGAGAGTTCACCTTTAGCGATAAGCACTTTAAGCTCATTTTGCGAGGGGAGTGTTTGGAACTGCTGTAAAAATCTGTCGAGATGTTTGTAGTCCTCTTTTTTCTTATATTTGGAGAGCCAATAGGAGAAAAAAGTGATGACAAAAATAAGAACAAAAAAGATAATAATCCCAAAAAGCGGGTCTTTAGACTCCAGAAAAAAAGCATCCATCAGTCGTACACCACTATGCCATAATCATTTTTAAGATTGTAAAATGTTGCGTTTGGGGCAAACTCCAAATCTTTTATCTTTCCAAGCTGAACGATGGAATTTTTGCCCACCCTAATGCCAAACTCTGTAAAAAATTTTTTGATATTGACAAACTTTACATCCTCGACAAATTTGTACTCAAACTCTTTGTAGAGCTTCATCTTCTCGTATGAGAACAGATGTTCATTGACGTGGAGTTTGTCGGAAGCGTACTTGATGGGAAGATGCCCAGAGAGGTCTGTGAGAATCTTCTCTACATGCTCATATTTTTGAGGAAGCGTGTTTTTTTGCACAAAAAGGTACTTGTTGTTGAGCTTGAGGTTTGGCGTGCTTTTCCAATAACGATACGTTGGATTTGAGACGCCAAGTTTTGAAGAGACCTCTCTCCAGAGCCAATAAGAGTTAAGTGTGTTTGGCAGGTGGGACATCTTTGCTTCTTAGCTCCTTGAAAAATTGAGGTCTATTATACCAATGATTTGGTTAAAATCCCCACCCCTAAAAGGTTGCTACGACCCATTTTGTGATAAAGTAGCCCCCGATTACAAGCCATAAGAACATCGTTCCCGCTGTATAGATGGGTGCCAAACCAAGCCCTTTAAATTTGGCAAATACTGTCCCGATACCCAGAGCAGTCATCGCCATTGTGAGCAAAAAGGTATCTATCTGGTTGATAATATCGACTATGTTTTGCGGTACGATTCCAAGCGAGTTAAATCCAGCCATCCCGATAAAGTAAACCGCAAACCATGGGATAACAAGCTTCACGCCGCCAGCCTCGCCACCGCTTTTTTTGGCACTCAAAGAGAGGTAAATGCCAAGAAGAATGAGCATTGGCGCAATCATAATGACACGTGTCATCTTGACAATCACCGCCGCATTTGCCATCTCTTCACTCGCCCCAGGAACAGAAGCGGGAACTGCAACGACCTGCGCCACTTCATGGATAGTTCCGCCCACATAGATGCCAAACTCTTTTGCGCTCATGTCAAAAACGCCCATGTTGTAGAGTGCAGGGTACAAAAACATGGCTATCGTTCCAAAAAGAACAACCATGGAGACGGCAATCGCCGCTTTATGCTCTTCTGCTTTTAAAACAGGTTCTGTCGCCAAAACTGCCGCCGCTCCGCAAACTGATGCTCCAGAAGCACTTAGCATGGATGTGTCTCTATCCATCTTGAAAAGCCGCTGTCCCGCCCACGTCCCGAGTATAAATGTAGTCGAGAGCATGATAAGCGATACCAAAAAGCCCTCCAAGCCCACCTCTGCAATCTGCTGAAATGTGATGCGAAACCCATAAAAAACAATGGCAAAACGGAGGATTTTTTTGGCTGAAAATGTTATCCCGCCACTCCACTCTTTTGGGGTGTTGTTGTGAAGCGTGTTGGCATAAAAAATACCGATAACGATACCGATAACAAGCGGTGAAATCCCAAGAGATT
>CAXNED010000178.1:0-3002 GCA_964201385.1 Sulfurimonadaceae bacterium
TCTAGCAATTTATTCCTTTTTTTCTCGCTACACTCTCTCTCAAGATGAAACTTATAACACTTCTCCCATCACCCCTAAACATTATAATAACTAGCACTCGGATGATAAACCACAAGGGCGGAGGTTGACTGTTCTGGGTGGATTTGGAATGTTTCGCTTAGTTCTATGCCAAACTCCTCGGGTTTTAGGAGGTTGAAGAGTGGGCGGTTTAGTTCTAAGTCTGGACAAGCTGCGTATCCAAAAGAGTAACGACATCCCTCGTAAGCGGACATTTTTACATCGCTTAGTTTGTTGCCCTCGTCTTTTGCAATGCCGAGGTCAAGGCGTATCTGCTTGTGGGCTATTTCCGCCAAAGCTTCGGCGAGTTCAACGCCTAGTCCATGGAACTGGTAGTACTCTGTGTAGTCGCCTCTTTCATAAATCTCTCTCTCGACTTCGCTAAGTTTTGCTCCCGCACTTACGCATGTAAATGCAACGACATCATGTCGCTCTCTGTGGAAAAAGTCGCTTAACGCACGGTGCGGTTGTTTTGACTGTCTTGGGAAAGTGAACGTCTCTTTTGCTCTGCCGATGACTTCATAAAGTGGCTCACGGTTGACCTCGCTCTGGCTATTGTATCCTTCGCTCTCGTCAAAAATCAGAAGTGTGTCATCGTCGCTTCTGCATGGCCAGTAGCCGTAAATAATGGTTGGTTCAAAGAGTTTCTCGTCGATAAATCGTTTTTTTAGCTTCTCATACGCTGGGTAAACGACCTCATTTAACTGCTTTTCATACGCCTCCTTGCTCAATCCTTTTGAGCTGTAACCCCAACGAGCTTTAAAGAGAAGTTTGTGGTTTAGCCACTCAAATGCCATCTCAATTTGTGATGGTGTGAGCTTGAGTTCTCTTCTTCCCCAAAATGGCGGAGTAGGAACTTTGACCTCACGAGAGGGCATTTTTAGCTGCTCAAACGGCGGAATGATAATCTCCTCTTTGACTTTAACTATCTTCTCTTCGCCCTCTTTGCCATGCAAGTCGGTGTCAAAGTTCCCAGCTTCGATGCGGCTCATAGCAGTTACACCGTCAAACGCATCTTTGCAGTAAAAAATCGGTCCATCATAAAACGGTCGGCAAAAATCATCTATAAACGGACGGGTAAGTGCCGCACCGCCCAGAAGCACGGGGATTTTGATGCCCTCTCTTTGGAGTGCTTCAAGGTTCTCTTTCATAACTTGCGTCGATTTTACCAAAAGCCCGCTCATACCGATGGCACTTGCGTTTGACTCTTTTAAGGTTTTGATAAACGCCTCTATATCAACTTTTATGCCGAGATTTATGACTTTGAAGCCGTTGTTTGAGAGGATGATGTCAACTAGGTTTTTGCCGACATCGTGAACATCCCCTTTTACCGTTCCCAAAATGAGCGTGGTATCTACTTTTTTATCTATCTTTGGCAAGTAAGGGTTGAGATAATCCACCGTTTTTTTCATGGTTTCGGCACTTTGAAGAACAAAAGGGAGCTGCATATCGCCACGCCCAAAAAGCTCTCCGACAACTTTCATGGCATTTATGAGTATCTCATTGACGATTTTTTCAGGTGCGATGGAGTGTCTTGCCTCTTCTACCAAAGGAATCATCCGCTCTTTGTCGCCGTCCATAAGAAGTTTTGCGATTTTCTCCTCCATGCTCATGGCAAGATATGCCTCATCTTGTTTTGTTGTGTCAATAGCCTCTTTGGTGCTAAAATGCTCGATAAACTCAAAAAGAGCCGCTCCTTTTGGTTTGCGGTTAAAGATGAGGTTATCACATATCTCTTGGTCAGTTTCGCTGATTTTGTTTATGGGGATGATGTGCTGAACATTGATGATGACGCTTGTAAGTCCCGCCCCAGTACAGTGGTGTAAAAACATGGAGTTGAGGTAGGGTCTGGCATCTTTGTCAAGCCCAAAAGAGATATTTGAAAGCCCTAAAATCGCTCCCACTTCTGGGTGTCTAGTGCGCAACTCTCTTATGGCTTCGATAGTGTTTATGCCCGCATCAGCGTACTCTTCATCGCCGCTTCCAAGGGTAAAAGTGAGCAGGTCGAAAACCAAATCCTCTGGCTTGATGCCGTGCTTTTGGGTGGCAAGTGCGTAAATGCGCTCGGCGACTTCAAGCTTACGTTCAACAGTTTTTGCCATACCTATCTCATCGATAGTGAGACAAACAAGAGCGGCTCCAAATTTTTTAGCTAGGGCACAAACTTTGTCAAACTTCTCTATCCCGTCTTCAAGATTTACGGAGTTTATGATTGGTTTTCCGCCGATGAGTTTAAGTGCCTCTTCAAGAGCTAGTGTTTGCGTGGAGTCGGGCATAAGCGGAAGTGCTATCTTTTGAGCATAGAGACTCATGACACGGTTCATATCTTTTGTCTCATCTCGCCCTGCAAAACCCACGCTTACATCTAGCACATGCGCACCAACCCTTGATTGTTGTTGCGCCACGCTAAGCGTTCCCTCATAATCCTCTGCCAAAAGAAGTTCACGAAACGCTTTTGAACCCGTTGCGTTGCTTCTCTCTCCGACAAGCAAAACGGATGATTCTTGTGTGAGCGAAACGGTGTTAAAAAGTGAAGCAAGAGAGTTTGGCTGGCTTCCTTTTGGCTCTTTTGGAGCAGTGGCACTCACACGATTTACGAGTGAGCGAATATGTTGCGGTGTCGTTCCACAACATCCACCCAAAAAGCTCACACCGTCATACTTTAAAAAACTCTCCTGCTTTGTGGCAAACTCATCGGGTCCCATCGGGTAGAAAGTGTAACCTCCACGGTTTTGTGGAAGTCCTGCATTGGCATGAACACTTATGGGTTTGTGCCAAATCTCGCTTAGAGTTTTGACATGTTTTTCGACCTGTTCTGGACCAGTTCCGCAGTTAAATCCAAGCGAGAGGATGTCAAAAGGCTCTAGTATGGTTGCGATGGTTGCGGCGTCTGTTCCTATAAGCATCGTTCCGCTTAGCTCGATAGTGACGGATACCATGATAGG